>CAZLGX010000135.1:0-3643 GCA_964559395.1 uncultured Methanosarcinales archaeon | reverse complement strand
CAATCTTAAGTCAATAACTGCTTTTTCGCTAACCCAGAAGTTATCCTGATTGCTAGCTTTCGGATAAACTAACAAGTTAATGTGCGTTGCTGGGCCGAATTTGTTTATGATAGTTCCGCCCTCTTGGCACTGAGGCAGTGGCTCATTTGGTATTACGCTTGGGCAGCAGTCTGGCTCATCTACTGATGTAACTGTTATACCTCCGCATGGGCAATCTGATATGTCTAATTGGACATTTGGTGCCATTCCTGTGTTTCCTAAATCAACACATGTCTTGTCTGTTGATAATACACCACAGCTTGCTTGCAAGAATACGCAAGAGTTTGCAAATCCGCCTTCAGAGCATTGCTGATCAACTACTTTGTTGCCGCAAGTGTCTAAGATGGAAGTTGATAATACGACATCATCGCTACATTCGCCGCCATCAGCATCTACGTCTATGCAAGTCGGCTGAGAGTTAACAACAATTAATGATTCTTCGTCATCATCTAAGGTGTCAGTTCTACATAAAATATCTATGTCTCCAAGCTCGTCACAACCGCAAACTCTTACGTTTGCAAATGCTGGATCGTTTGGATTTAATTTACCTTGGACTTTTTGAGGAGATAAAAATAGCTCTTCTCTGAAGTCAGTTGAGTCAATAAATTTGCTTGTATCCGATAAACTGAATTCAACTATGCTTTCCCAAACCGGAAGTGGATTTCCATTTGCATCCTTTACATTAACAACTACATTGAAACACTGGTCTGCTTCAACTTCTCCTGGTTCAGATGGGAATGGTTCGAATGACTCGTTTAATACAATACAATCTACTTGTCCAGCCTGACCTAGTACACCTTTAACTGTAGTAGTTCCACAATCAAGGTTGTCAGCTTTAACTTCAACTTCATGGTCGCCTACAGTTGCAGATGTCTGCAAGCTTGCATCAGCAACACCTAAGTATGCTGTTTCACTTTCAAACTGGTCACCATCTCCTGTAAATGGGGGGTTTGTATCATCATCTAAATCTGCATCTGGTCCTGGAGATGATCCTGCTGGTGGTCTCATGTCAAATGTAACAAATGGTGCATTTGGATCATTTGAAATTACATTTCCATACTGGTCATATATTGTTGCTTCAATAGTCTCTATTGAGCCAGCTTCAACTTCTGTATTCAAACCTTTTGTGATTGCACACCTAACTTGTGCCCCAGGCGCAATAGCAACATCTTCTTGTTGACATGATGGGTCTGGGAAACATGTTTCAACTAATGCATTTCCTGCAACAGTGCCTGGCTGCAATCTTATTTCAGCCTGACCTTCTCCATCAGTCAATCTAGTAGCAGTGCTTGCTCCGGATTCATTAAATAAGCTTAAAGTTGTTGAATAATATAATGGAATGTTATCATCCTTTACGTTGTGCAGTTTTCCTCCAACATCCTTGACCAATTGAACCAAAAATTTCCTCTTCATGACGTCTTCAACATTCAAAACAGTTCCTTCCTTTGGAGGGTTAGTAAATCCTGTTCCTGAATATGTTGGATCAATTGATTCATCTGCATCTTCATCTGCATGACCAAGTAAGGTCAAACTGCCTGAACCGTTTACTCTATCAATGTAATATGATCTAGTAACTCCAAATTGCGCGCTGTCTTTCAAGAATCCATCTACCATTTGGCCTGTAACATCTGCTCCTGAATAGAGTGTTAAAGGAATCGTATTCACTCCAGCTCCTAAATTAACATTATCTGCTATTAACTCGTCCTGTGCAGTTGAAAATCCAGCGCCTGCTTTTTCAACATAAACATCTACATCTTGAGCTCCACCTGAAGAAAAGTACAATTCAGTTATTCGTCCCCAGCCGCCTTTTGCTGTAGCATTAAAATTCCATTCTGCACTGCCAAATGCACCTCCGAATTTCTCTATATCAACATATTTAATTACAATGTCTTCAGCATCTGTTACATGTATAACTGGCAATGTGTTTGATAATAATGCCCTTACTGGATTATTTGATGGCTCATTGTGATCTTCGTCAGAAGTATATATTGAAATATTTGAATCTTCTGGACTTGATGGTGCTGTAATATTGCCCCCTATAGTAATTTCAGTTGTGCCGCTTGGGCATAGCATTACTCCATCTAGTGATTTGTCTGGTACAATCCTTAATGAATTATCATTTGAGACCAAGCCTGATAAAGTTCCATCATCAGCCTCGTTTGAAAGAATAACAGCTCCTAGATTTGTTACACTAACCTTGCCTAGGTCAATTGCATCTTGCCAAGAATTAGGATATGTGATTATTATTTCGTCAATACAGTTTCCACTGACTGGATCATCATTGTGAATTCTATAGACATGCTCTTTTTCAGTGTTTACTGTCTGAACGCCTTGTGTTATTGGAGATTCAACTCCATCAATACTTAGGAATGTAACTTCTCCTAAACCGTTTGCAGCTTCTACAGCTGGCGCTATGATTACAAACTGAGCAAAAACGCTTGATACGAAAAGCATAAGTGTGAATAATGTCCCCATAACGTTTTTTCTTTCTGACTTCATTTTGTTAACCCCCTCTGGTTTTGTTTTTTAGAGATATTGCCATCAGCATCGATATTATCTGATGAGAAGAAAATTTCGAATTAATTGAGAAACCAGCATCAGCCTTCATTTTTTTCAAAGAGTTTATATTAGAGCTACAAATCACCTTTTGCCACTCCCCCAGTTTTTCATTTTAAAGTGAATAATTTTTGTATTTATTCTAAAATAACAACAAAAGTAATCCATTTGAAAATAGTAACACCTATATAAATATTTCTATGCTCAAAAATATATAAGAAAATTGCCATAATTTATGATTTAAGAAACAAAAAACAAATTGAAAAATTTTGTCGATGGGAAAATTCAAAATTAAGAAATTTTAATTACTATTCGAAGATTAAATTTTGCAATTTCTAAAAATTTGATTTAGGGAATTTTTGCTGAATTTTAATTGATTTTGAATATAGGTTATTATTTGATATAGAAAAAATTTAAAACTATATGTATTATATATTGAGGCGAATTTTAAAAGGCAGAAGGCAATGTGTCATATGCAATCTAAGGATATTTTGACATGCTGTGAAGATCTAGAGGAGCAGGCCTAAAATGTCATACAGCTTAATCATCACACCCGACTTAGTGGAGAAGATATTTCGCATAAGGACAAATACTGGGATTCCTATCAGAAGGCAGGCAATTCGCGCAATGGAAAAGTATGTTGAAGAGATGAAAAACAAGAGCGTTGAAAAGATAATTCCGTATTGGTTTTTAGGCTCGAGTTTCTGAAAATCATTTATAAAGGAACAAATATTTCGACGACAAGCTGTGCCAAAATATCCAAAAGTAGTTTATAAATAAAATGTCAAATTTTTGACATAAATGACGACGAGAGCAAATTCCTTTATAAGCAAAAGTGCGAAAGTCTAGTTTTTAGGGTAATGTTTAAATACTTGATTTTATTAGGAGAAAAAAATGAAACTGTACCTAGAATCCTCGGTGTTCAATTTTGTTTTTGCTGACGATGCTCCGGAGAAACAGGCAATCACTAATGACTTTTTTGAGAATAAATCTGCAAATTTTGATTTGTTTATGTCGGATATAGTGTTTAGCGAGTTGGACAATACCA
>CAZLGX010000134.1:0-3680 GCA_964559395.1 uncultured Methanosarcinales archaeon | reverse complement strand
CAAACTGCGACATTATAGCAAGCCTAAGCCCTTCACCAAGCCCGATAAGAGAAACTACAGCAGCTATTCCTATGAATATTCCAATCATGGTAAGCCAGGACCTAAGCCTTCTGTCTCTTAAGTTCTTCAGCGAAAAAGCTGCGTAATCTTTTAGCATTATGAGTTAATCGTATGGCTGGCAAATCGAATGCAGATAACCGCAAAGTCAGTTAACGCCTTGCGGAACACAAGGTTCCGAGTGCTCACTTCGTTCGCAAGCAAATTCGTTGGATTGAGCGAAGCGAAATCCAACTTGATTAAAGGGTTAACGGATTTATGCCGTTATTGTGAGTAGGCTTTTGCGTGAAATGCGAGTGAGCTTGGAAATGAGTGAGCGTGGTAAATAAGCGAGCGAAAGGCGAGCTTTCGCATTTCACGCGAACTCTCGCATGTCACACGAACTCGCTCACAATTGACTCAAAAGCCGTGTTTGCCGCCATTATTTTGACTGCGAATTACAAACAATTAACCACGCTTGGTGCGTCTTTTTCCGAATCTGTATGCAAGATATCCTATAATTGCGGCAAGCACTATCAATAAAACATACAGCCAAGATTTGCTTTGCTTTTTAAGTCCTAGTTTTTTGGTTTCAAAATAACCATATAAAGGCAGCTCAAGATTCACAATATTTTTGTAGTCTTTGTTGTTCGCATCTTTGTATTCAACAGTTAAAGGCAGCACTATCTTTTTGTCAGATGTTTTCTCGACATAAAGCTTGAAATCAGCTGTTTCATAATCGTCAGAATCTATATTTCCAATATATATTTCAGCAGGAGATATAATTCTGTATTTCTCATCTTTCGTGAGTTTCACATTCACAAATTTCATGTCCGGCAATCCTTTGTTGACAATTTTTACAGTTATCTCTCCGGCTGCGCCTGCAGTGTAGATTGTCGAGCTGTCTATTCCAACAGACACGTCAGGCTCGTCTCCGACAATTATGGTTATTATGTTTGATTTGGAATAGTTTCTGCCGAGAGCATCAGAGTACTTTATGCTGATAGGTATCTTATAAGATTTGGATAACGCATCGGGATCAGCAATAAGCTCGAATTCAATTGACTCTGAAGATTCCGGCTTGATGTAAGCAAGAACCTTTTCATTTGTAGAGCCGATTGGCGAAAATGGAGTGACTTCATCTCCGCTTTTTCCCAGGTCAAGCACTACTTTTATGTCTTTAAGCAATGATGTTGCGTAATTTTTGAGCAATATTGTCAGTTTAGTTTTTGAGCCAGGAGCCACAACAGAGGGCTCTGCAGCAAATTTTTCAACTCCGATAATCGCGTCACGGCTCTGCACCTTGATATTCAGCTTTTCTATCAAAACCCAGGAATCAAATCCCTCGCTTTTGTATCTTACTTTTATCTCATGATTGCCATCAACTGCATCCTGAGCGACTTTCAGCTTGTATCTTACAATTACGCTTTGCCTGCTGTTCTGTGAAGTCCCTATTGTCCCTATTGTCTTGGCAGCAATTTCCCCCGGCACAATTGAAAATGGGTATTCTGGCAAAATCTCAAATATTACATTATTGGATGTAGTTCCATTGTTTTCAATCTTAAAGCTTGCCTCAACTTCCTTGCCAGGCTCGACAGGATCAGGATCCTGTATTGATATGCTTATCCTTAAATCAGGCGCTTTGCCCATATACTGGGTGTTGACAGCCGCAAGCGCAAAGCTGGCAGCCAAAACAAAAACCATCAATAAAATATATTTCTTCATTTTCATCACTCCTTCCTGTTGTTTAATGACTTTACTATCTTTCCGTCTTTCAAAAATTCTGTACGCTCTGCAACTTTAGCAAGATTTTGGTCATGCGTTACCATGATTATAGTTTTACTTTCCTTTTTATGGAGCTTTTCAAGAAAATCAAGCACATTAGCTCCGGTTCTGCTGTCAAGATTGCCTGTAGGCTCGTCTGCCAGGATTACTTCAGGGTCATTAGCCAGGCTTCTTGCAATCGCAACTCTTTGCTGCTGGCCTCCGCTTAATTCTGAGGGCCTGTGATTGATCCTGTCTCCGAGCTCGACAAGCTCCAGAAGCTCCTTTGCCTTTTTCAGCCGCACCGGTTCAGGAACGCCTTGAAATATCATAGGCAGCATTACATTTTCAATTGCAGTCAATGTTGGCACAAGATTAAACTGCTGGAAAATGAACCCAATTTTTCTGCCCCTTATCTGCGCAAGCTCAGATTCATGAAGCTTGGATATATCATGATTTTCAAGGAGGACTTTGCCTTTTGTTGGCACATCTAGGCAGCCGACTAAGTTGACTGCTGTTGATTTTCCTGATCCAGAAGGCCCCATTATAGCGATAAACTCTCCCTCCTTTACATCCAAGCTCATCCCTTGCAGAGCATTTACCCTCACATCGCCCATCTTATATATCTTCCAGACATTTTCCAGCTTTATCAGTGTTTTTTTCATGCTACCTGACAGCTTTCAATTTTTTTATTGTGCCTCTTAGAATTGCCTTGACCTTTTTCCTGTCTTTTCCTGTTGAATAAAGCTCAAATATAGTCGCTCTGAATTCATTCAGCTCAGGATTGAATTCCTTGAAAGGAAGCTGCCCTTTTTTCAGGCTGTTGAAAACCTCCATCATGAAGTTTACTTCTCTTTTGTCGCTTATTCTTCCAAATGCCTTCCATGTTGTTATTAGCCTGTCAACTATGAAGTTCTTGCTTTTATCTATAACAGCAAGGTGCTTTTTGCCCTCATTTGTAAGAAAATAAACTTTTTTCCTCCCCTCCAATTCAAAATCAACGAGCTTTTCTTTCAGCAGCTTTTCGAGAAGGGGGTATATTGAGCCGAAGCTCGGCTTCCATGTGCCTGTGCTTTTCTCTATCTCCTTGGTCAGGTCGTAGCCCGAAAGCTTTCTGCTTAACAACGTTTTCATCACTATGTGCCTTAGATATCCAGACATCATTAAAACCACCAACTATATCGATTCCGATATAGCGGTAACGATATATTGGTATTTAAATGTTTTGGTATGCCTTTCTCTTTTGCCACTAACAATTACTTAGCGAGAGTGCAACGTGCCGACCAAAGTGAGAGAGAGTTAACCAAGTTCGTTAATCTTCAATCCAGAAATCTAAATATTCTTCTTCTACTCCGTTTTTGGCACCATACTCTTTAACTTTTTGGAAATCTTTTGATGACCACTTTTCTTCTTGTGGAATTTTGAATACCTTGTTTGTAAAAGATACATAAACAATTTTTCCATTCCAAAAATGAGCATACCACCCAAATTTCATTCCTTTGGCGAATTTTTGGGCAACTTTTTCAATATCTTTATCACCTATTTCTATTTTAAACAAGTGCCAAAAACGGGCATCTTTTGATTCGGGATGATGTTCTATTTTAACATAAATTTTTCTGAAATCATTTAGTATGATTGGATTATTCAAAGATTCAGATAAAACAAATCCTTTAAACATAATTGTAGGTTGTTATTTAAGATTTAAAATGATTTCGGTAGGGCTTGGTTAAAATTTTACTTACTAAAAGTTTAACAATATTTCAGCTTTATACAATTTTTTTCCATATTACAAATAACCACCGGACACTTGACATCCCCACACAAGCTTTATAAGGGAATTGATTATCTAAAACTCAAAATGAATGGGGAAAATGCGCTTG
>CAZLGX010000133.1:0-3695 GCA_964559395.1 uncultured Methanosarcinales archaeon | reverse complement strand
ACACAGACAAGCTGTCAGATGGCACCACAGTTGGAGTAACTGATGTGCTGTACCAAGACTATGCTGGAGGTATTCACTCAGCAACATTCTTCATTGGAGCAAACAAGCTGGAGTTGAAAGACACTAGCATTGTAGATGTACATCACTCAAACAGCCTAAAGGTTGATGACGAAACAATCGACGATGCAACAATAATCATTGAAGGCAGCGATGACAACTCCACCTTTAAGATTAATAAAATACATGTCAACATGACTGCAGATGATAATTTATTCGTTCCAGCAGGAGGCAAGTTAAGCGAAGCGATTAAAACTGCAGGTGGTTCAAGTGCAGAGCCTCAGGTATTGTTTACAGAGAACTGGGATATTGAGTACAAGGGCATGAAGAAAGTAAACACTGAGAAAATTGCTTTGAAGACAAGCGGTACAAGCCAATACAATTTGGAGTTTATTGATGGAGGAGGCAATAAAGTAAGTGTGCCAATAGCAAAGAGCCCAAGTGGTACCCTTATGTTATTTGGTGACACAGACAAGCCTTTCATCAACAGAGAAAATGCTTCAATAATAAAAGATGCGTACTTTGTTGTAACAGATGGAACTAGAAAGAGAGGAGAAAGGAATACATACGTATTGCAGTACAAAGGCGCAGATAAAGTTACAGCTGACAACCCAGTGCTTAAATTTAAGAATTTAGGAAGCGGTGGCACAATTGAGCAAACATTTTCTAACGCATCACCATTAGCAACACTTAAAGTTGGCGGCGCTGATTACAGAGTGTATGCAGAAGATGATCCAATAAGAGCAGGATTGGCTGTCAACGACTTTGCTCTTCGTCTTGATTTGGATGCTAGCGGTGCACTAGATAATGCTGCTAACCAAAATAGGACAATTAACATTACGACTAAGTATGGTGCAGAAATAGGACTATCAAACGTTACTGCAGCCACAACATCAGCACCTCATTTGATTTTGTCAATAACAACACCAGATGAGAACAGAGAGAGTGGTGCAAAAGACTCTACAGAAGATGTAGTAGCATCAGCATTTGTTGTTAACGTATCCACATCGTCTGGAAAGGTACAGCATAGCACATTAGCAGGGCACACATCAAGCCAGAAAGGCAATGAAATAAACCTAAGAACACCAGACGGCGAGACAAATGTGGCTTATGGATATAGCTCGTATGGTGCTTTCATCAAGAGGGAGACACCAACAAACGACCCAGCAGTATTCGAAGTTGAATACCCTGAATCACAAAGGTACCCATTGGTTTACATAGCAGCCAAAGGAGCATCTTTCAGCGAAACTGGAGTATCAACAACAGATGCTGTAATGGTACAAAGAATCCAAGTTGGAGCTGCAAAGCTAGCATCAGAAGTAGCTGATGTAAAGGCACAGAACACAATCCTTGTAGGAGGTCCATGTGCTAACGCAGCAGCAGCAACAGTTCTTGGCAATCCGGCCGACTGTACAGCGGGATTCACGCCTGGAGAAGGAAGAGTTGAGCTGTACGAGCATGCAAACGGCAATGTTGCAATGCTAGTAGCTGGTTATGGAGCTGTAGACACAAGAAACGCAGCAACAGTTGTTGCTAACTATGGCGACTACAAGTCAAGCTTGAAAGGCACGAAGGTAGTTGTCAAGAAAGTCAACAACCAGTTGACAGTAGCTGCACCAGCAAGCGCTTAAGGGCTTAAAACCCTTTATTTTTCTTTCTTTTTTGTATTGCTTTTTATTATTCAAATTACTTCTATTTAAAATCAAACGAAAGTATTAAATAGCCAAATATAATATGGAATAAGAAAATGGCCAATAACCTAAGATTAAATGAGGAAACTAAATCATTGATTAAATCCAGCTTGAATATAGAGGAAAATATATTAAATTTAGGCCTAAATAAATGGAAGAATAAGTTAAAAGAGTTTGAAAAAGAGCATAAGATTTCTACTGAAAAATTTATTGGCAAATTCAATAAAGGCGAAATGGGAGACGACAAAAAGTGGTTTGAATGGGTGTTTGCATACAAAGCTTATAATCATGTCAAAGAGAAGCTTGACCTTGTTAAAGGTATTGCTATATGATTTATGACTATTTCTCAAAAGTACAGAAAAAGTTAGAAGCACTTAAATGGATTATTGCAGAGCAGTCTGTTAACTTTGATTTTGTTTCCAACGAGATGGGAATAATTACAGGCAAAGTAGTCTTTATCGATAAATCAATCCTTGAGTTTATGGAGTTAGTAAGTACAAAAGAAGCAGAATATCGGTTTCATTACATGGACAAAGATAAAGGATTAATATGCAGATGGGATTCTGCTCCACATCATAAAGAAGTGAAGACTTTTCCATATCATTTGCATACAAAGAAAGAAGTAAAAAATAGCAAAAGAGTGAATTTTAGCGATATATTGAACATTATAACCGAAAAAGTTATTGAAAATTTGAAATTGTAAGGATTTTAAGAAACGCAGCAACAGTTGTTGCTAACTATGGCGACTACAAGTCAAGCTTGAAAGGCACGAAGGTAGTTGTCAAGAAAGTCAACAACCAGTTGACAGTAGCTGCACCAGCAAGCGCTTAAGGGCTTAAAACCCTTATTTTTAATTCTTTTTTATGTTTATATGTCGAAAATATATACCAATTAGTCTTTGACTGATGGACGTAAGTCCAATGTTGTTGCAAATTATTGTATATTTTCGAGCAGGCTCAAAAACCACTGAATAACCTTTACGAAGCAGTATGCCGCCAGGTGACATGTGAGCGAGTGATTCGCTCACTCGCATTCGACTGACTGGTGGTTTTTGACAAATAAAGAATTAGTCTATTGATCGTTTATCTTTATTTGTTCTTTATATGCTGGATTCAATTCTATAGCTCGCTTAAAAGCTTCATAAGCTTTATTATTCATCTTAACACTGTCAAAAGCTAGCCCAAGATTAAAATAAGAACTTGCACTCCTTGGATTAAGCCTTATTGCTGCCATAAATTCATTTATAGCCATCTCGGGCCTATTGGAATTGGAGTATACTATGCCTAGATTATTATGGGCAGAGTAGTCATTTGGGTTTAGGTCTGCAGCATGCTTAAAAGCGTCTTCAGCTTCCTTTAACTTTCCAGTCTCCAGATAGCATGCCCCTAGATTAAGCCAAGATTTAAAATAATTCTTGTTTAACTCTAGTGATTTCTTGAAAAGCTCTATAGCCCCGCCATAATCGCCATTCTCCTGAGACTGTACTGCCAACTGCGAATAGGAATGGAAGTCTTCTTTCTGCGTAATCTTGATAATACCGAGCTTTTCGTAAAGCTGCTTTTTGTAAATGCTTTTGTCCTGATTCAACCTGCCAAAATGGTGTATTGGAAAAGGTGCATCCTTAATCTTGTCCTTTTCCATTATTGAGCCGGATACTGTCTCATGTACAACGCCTTCAAATTTTATGGAGCTTATATTCCGGAACAGCCTTATAAGGCGGGTCGTAAAATATCCAGAAGCGCATTTGCTCTCTTCATACTGGTCATCTTTAGAAGACATCCAGCCGGCAGCTTTTGCATTATCCGTATGTGTCCTGATGATAAAATAATATGCTGCGCAATCTTTGTTGCCGGTAAGCTCGATAAATTTAGGCAAATCTTCTTTTGAAATTCTTTCATCAGCATCCAATACCAAAATCCAGTCTTTTGTTGCATGCTTCAGGCTTTC
>CAZLGX010000132.1:0-3707 GCA_964559395.1 uncultured Methanosarcinales archaeon | reverse complement strand
TGAGCTTGCCATTGATTTCTTACCACATAAATGGAAACCTTAAATCTGAAGGATTAAAGGAAATGGGTTTAGTTGAAACAAATGAGAAAAAGGGAAGGATTGAGATTAAATTAAGCACTTTGGGAAGATTGTTAATAAAGGGGTATGTGAGTTAAGGGTTAAAAATATAGCCGACCAACAAAGTAATTAGGTATTATAAATAGTTTGTTGGCGGCTATCTTGCCAACCACAACAAGACCTAATTATTTTTGTGGTTGGCAATATGTTAAGTAAAGTTTTCTAAGTATAGGAAAGAAAAAGCCCAACAACAATTAGTGTTCACCTCTCTTCAGATTTAGGCAATAATTTCCTCATCTCAAACATAAACTCTCTTGCTCTTTTTAATGAAGTGTTTGCTTTCTGTTCCTGTATGCTCTCTTTCATGTCATACTGGAATTTTGACCTTTTGCCCATTTCCATCTCATAAAAGGATACGATCTCTTCTGACCTAACCGAAGCGATTTCCAAAGCATCCTCTTTGGCATTTTCATACTCTTCAAGCAGGCCTTTCCTGAGCTTGTCCATCACAAGCACAATTAAAGCGTCATTGGTAACTTTATGGACTATCTTGGAGCTAGTTTTATAGCCAAGCTCAAGCAGGACAGCATTTGCAATGTAAAACATGGAATAATAAGATACGACAACAACCCAGATATAAGGCTTTAATGTGCTGCTCATACACTCTTCCGCAAGGCTCAAAGATAAATCCGCATTTTTTAGATACATTGCTTTTGCTGTTTCGTTCTTCTCTTTTTTGATAAGCCCGTCCTGCAGATGGTGCGTAAAGTTCTGTTGGGCTTCTTTTTTCCTTTTCTCATCTATCAAAAGATCACCCATGATTTTTATCATATATCATCTTATATAATCTCATAATATGTTTCAATTCCATAAAGGATAACATTGTTTTTTAAAGCTTCCTGTCCGACATTAGATTCCTTTGTGTTTATCATGTCAATAAACTGCTTATCGGAAAACACAGAGCAGTGCAATAGCAAAGGTAAAAGCCTTGCTGCCTTATCTACTTCTTTCTCAAACTGTTCCTCCATTCCATTAGGGCATATAAACATCAAATCAATGTCAGAGTGCTTTGTCTGTGCTTTCTTTGCATAAGAGCCGAATAAGAGCAAGATATAGCATCTTGTTTTCAATGATTTCTTAAAATGCTTAAGCATCACCATGAAGTTTTTGTCTTTTAAGATAGCTTCCCTACGAGCATATTCAACTTCAAAAATAATCGGATGAACTTGTGGAATAAGCGTAACCCTGTTGGACTGCCCAAAAGACTCTATTTTGACAAGCGACTCTTTCTCAAGCCTTTTCACTATAGAATAAGCGTTTTTATAATCCATCCTTAGCGCTTTGGAAATTTTAAGAATATTAAGCTCTTGGTTTTTGTTTTCTATTAAGTATTTGATAATTACAGCATCTTTATTTCTCATGTTAATACTACCATAGAATTATGGTGATATAACCATATATTTAAATCTTTCTATTTTTTCAAATTCTTAACTTTAACTTCAAGTGGTAGTGATTCTACAATTTTAGGTCTATTTCTTTTCCATCTCTACCTTTTCTAAATGAAAGAGCTTTTATTCGGAACAGCTGGAATTCCATAAATACTGTTTTCTATTGCTAATATTGAAAAATAGAAACTTTTATATATGAGTACACATTATGTGTACATATATGACAAGCATTAATATTTCGCTGAGAAAAGAAGCATACGAGTTCCTGAAAAAACTTAAAACTAGTAACAAGAGTTTTTCAGATATAATTCTAAGCTTCAAAAAAGAGCAAAGCAACGTAATGAGATTTTTTGGAGTTTTGAAAGATTTAGATTGGGATAATAGGGAAAAAAATATGAAAAGTTTAAGGGAATCTTTTAACAAAAGACTAAAATGATCGGGCTGGATACAAGTGCTATTATAGATATATTTAAAGGGAACAAAGATATAAAACCATTTCTAGAAAATAATAAGGAGCCTTTAGCAGCAACTATAATGAGCTATTTGGAGTTATTTTTTGGATTAGACCCAGAAAATCCTAAGCATATGGCAGAAAGTACATATTATAAGGAATTTTTTAAAAACTTATATAATGTTGATTTGAATAAAGAATCTTGCGAAGAAGCATCAAAAATTTTTTTTAGATTAAGGAAAGAAGGAAAAACAATCGAGCAATTTGATTGTGTGATAGCTGCATCATTCCTTATAAGTGGAATTAATAAAATCCTTACTAGAAATCCTAAACATTTTGAAAAAATCAAGCAATTAAATGTGATAAACTATTGATATGAAAGAATTATTATTCGGCACAGCTGGAATTCCATTAAGCTCTAACCCAAGAACAACTATTGATGGCATCAAGCATGCCAGAAAGCTTGGTTTAGGAGCAATGGAGCTTGAGTTTGTAAGAAATATAAACATAACAAAAGACAAAGCTCCTGAAGTAAAAAAAGCTGCTGAACAAAGCAATGTTGTTTTAACATGCCATGCTCCTTATTTTATAAATCTAAATTCTTTAGAAAAAGCAAAAATTAAGGCAAGCATTGAAAGGATTTTGAATTCTGCAAGAATAGCGCATTTATGCGGTGCTTGGAGCGTTTGCTTTCATTCTGGATTTTATATGGGACAAGAACCAAAAAAGGTTTATGATACAATAAAACATAATTTGAAAGAAATTGTTTCAACTTTAAGAAAAGAAAATAACAGCATTTGGATAAGGCCAGAAACAACTGGAAAAGATTCACAATTTGGGAATGTAGATGAAATTCTGCAGTTAAGCCAAGAGTTTGACAATGTAATGCCTTGCGTTGATTTTGCGCATTTCCATGCAAGAACTAATGGAAAATATAATACTTACAAAGAGTTTGCAAGCATTCTTGAAGCAATCGAAAAAAAGCTTGGCAAAAAAGGATTGGAAAATATGCACATGCACATTACAGGCATTGCTTATGGTCCAAAAGGAGAGAAAAATCATTTGAATTTGAAGAAATCTGATTTAAAATATCAAGAATTGCTAAAATGTTTAAAAGATTTTAAAGTAAAAGGAGTTGCTATAAGTGAAAGCCCAAATATAGAGGATGACGCTTTATTGATGCAGAAGGTTTATGGAAAATTATGATTCTTTAGCGAAAAAATTATATAGTAGCACTACTCTAAATATCTCTTAGACAGCTCGCCCCATTACCTGTCTGGCACCCAGGCTTTACACTTCTTCTATATTCAGAAGAGGATTTGCTTTAAATATTTCACCCGCAAATGTCCAGTGTCCAGTGATTGTAGAAAATATATTATAAAGTGTATAATATTGACAAATTGCAATGCGATATTTTTATATATAGATATAATAAATTCTCCTGATAATGAATATTAAAGAATTACTACAAAAGATAGGGGATACTAGTTATTCTCATCAACATTCTAGCAATCCCACTCTCAAACAAATGGGTATTACTAAAGAGAAAATAAAATTAATTGATAAGTGGGCAAAACAAATGGCTACATATGGTATGCTTGCCCTATACATACCAGAGTTGAAAAAAGTAAACAAAAATTTGACTTCTATTGCTATTGGAGATTTGCATGGAAACCAGATTGTAGTAGGAGATGGAAGCAAAATTAAGGTAAGCGCGCAATCTGTCATAAAGCCATTTCTTTATCTATATG
>CAZLGX010000131.1:0-3800 GCA_964559395.1 uncultured Methanosarcinales archaeon | reverse complement strand
TGAACATTGCCATGCTCTGCAGCTTTGCCTTTGCAACCAAGTCTCTTCCATGGCCAGCAGGCAATGTCCTTATCAGCGGCATGTTCTCGTCATTAGGATTCGGAAATGCCACAATGTCTGCTAATTTTTCCATAGGCAAGAGTTCCGCCAAAGCCAAGCCAAGCATCGACTTGCCGGTGCCCGGCTCCCCTATCAAAAGGACATGGCGTCTTTGCTGCGCAGCTTTTTTTATAACTTCAACTGCCTCATCCTGCCCTATAACATGGTCTACTAGCTGCTTCGGTATCTTTATGTCTGCTGTTGATTTGAATTTTAAGCTGACCATCCCAAGATCGTGTATGTTTGGTTGTTTTTAAAGCTTGCGGAAAAATTGAATATTTTTTAAAACAAAAATTCCAACAACAACTATGGGTTCGAACACGCATTTTCTTTGTCTAACTAAAAGAACGACAATAAGTACCAGGAATAACAACACCAGGACTATAACAGGCATAATCAGAGGCATTAACATATATATTACCATCATTAATAATGTCGCTATTTGGGGGCGGTCCACTTCTTCCAGATTCAACTCTCATATTAACTTTTTTGATTATGTTAAGAATTCCCTTTTCGATTAATATTTGATTTACACACTGAATTTTTGATTTTGGCAAAACTTTATCACATAGTTTTTCATTTTTTGTATAAATTGCTAAAGAAAGGTAACATTGGCTTTGCAAATCCTCATCATAAGGTGCACCTTCTTTCCAAGTATAATTCAATATTTCACAATAATTTGAATTAAGATTCTTTATAGCAAATTCAAAATAACAAAATTGTTTTGGTAGATTAGGAAGTTCGTTACATAATTTAATATTATCATTATCAACAATAAAATTGATTTTTTCTCTAATAGATTTCCCATAACTTGAAAAACATATACTATCTTTCTCACCGCAATAAAAGTGTTCTTCACATTTTTCCTTAACAATTTTTAATTCTTTACATTTGCCATAATTCTGCTCTTTTTTAGCTATCTCAAAAATGCAATTTTCTGAGTCTACGTCCTTCTTCAGATTATTACAGATAGTATAATCAATTTTATTTAAAGCAATTGTTGTTAAACAATCATATATTTTATCAGGAACAAGATTGCAAATTAGTGTATTATTGGTGCTAGCTGCATTCTGAACAGCATACTTATTATAACATTCTTGTTTTTTATTTTGGTCTGAAATTTGCTTACATTCCTCAATTGATTTTATTTTTGGTTGTAAATCTAAATTTAAATCCTTTGGATAAGAACCTTTAGAAAATTTATTGAAACCTATTTTGTATCTCTTAATATTAACAAGTTCGTAATTACCATCATTATAGTTTATCCAAAGTTCATCAACCATAACAAAAGGTGTAAATCCCATATAAAAAGGAATTCTAAATTCACCTTCCTTGTTTGTTGTAGTGCATCCTCTTTTAACTGTTACATCCATACCATGACCTATAGCAAAGGCATAGCCCCCACTTATTCCATAGCAAACTTGTAGATTTTTGATTGGAGTATTGGTGTATGAATCTCGAACACTCCCTTTAGAAGATGGAACAAAATCTCCAAGAAATATAAAAACTATAATTGTGTGTAGCACCAGTGTTATTAATAAATAATTTATCAATTTAGGGTATTTTTTCTTGTAGATTACCGATAAGATTATTATAATAAGTGGGAGTATGCTAAAAATAAACAACGGAAGGGTGATGTATAGATATTTTAGCGAAGTAAATAAACCAAACAATAAAAGCAGAACATACCCAATTATAAAAAATTGGACAATTCCGGCGATAAGATAAAAAACAAGGTACTTTTTATTAATGCCCATATAGTTTATTCTAAACTTTCAGTGTATTTAAAACTTATTAGAAAATTGGCCCCTATAACCCGAAAAACTTAGTCTTAGTTCTTACGCATAATCTTTGTAGATTATACATACTTTAATTTATATTACAAAAAAATATAAACTTACTAAAATAATCCAAAACAATGAAAGAAACTACTCTTCTAAAAATCGCACTAGTATGCTCCTTGCTCGGTTTAGCTATTCTTTATTTCATTTCCGCAAAAATTGATGTTAAAGATTACAAGCCAAGCCAATTAAACAAAAATGTAGGCGATGATGTTAAATTAATAGGAACAATCACAAAAATTTCTCAAAATGATGATGTTGCTTTTATTGAAGTGGATTATCAAAGCCCTGTCACTGTTGTTTTATTTACAGAGAATAAAAATTTAAGCCTTAAAGCTGACGATACAATCGAGGTTGTAGGCGAGGTCCAGGAATACAGGGGAAAGAATGAGATAATCGCGCAGAAGATAAGGGTGATTAGATAAAATTGTTATGTGCAAACCTTAAAGTTTACATCTTCGAGCCATACTCCGCCATAGGAGTGTTGGGTAGTCCTTAGTGTTATTTTTGCAATATCAAAATTAGTTGATGATATGCTCATTGTTGTTGGCGTATATGTCCCATTTGTTACACCTGTAAAAGTCTTGCTTGTCGAGCCAACAAGGCTGCCTGCTGAATTATAGGCGTCCACTAAAACAGTTGTCTGCACATTATTAATTGAAGCAACATTTGAAGGCGTAGACGTCAGCAGTAAAGTTACAGATTTAGCAGTGCTATTCAAGAAACGCACTGTCAACACCTCATTGTCGCTAATGCCCTGGTCATTCTCTGCAAAACTAGGCGATGCATCACCAATTATAACACCAGTTGTGCCAACTGGACCGCTAATTGAAGTGCCCCATACAATGCCATTTGGTGTTCCTGTTATTTCAATGCCTTGTGCCCTTAACCAATTACGAGCAGTTTCGTCTAGGTTATAATTATATGAATCTTGTGTGCCTAAATCAGGGTTCCAAGTCAAATGGAATGACAAATGCGGCGGATTCTCAAAGTTGACTAATTTGTTTGTCTCAACACATGCCTGAGTTGTTGTTTGATTTGTTTGATTGCCAGAAACCCAGAATTGTGCCAAATTGTTGCTAATTGTAAAATACATCACTTGCTCATTAATCGGAACCTCTGCTTCAATCATAACAGAATATTTTTTTGCCGGGTCAAGAGTTGTTCCACTGTAAACTAAGCCACTGTTTTTTGAATAACCTTGCCATTGGTATTTATTTGAAGCTTGGTCAATGACATAAATTATATAATCAGGTGAAGGAGAGCTGGGCCAGCCAGTCGGTAAAGTCCATTGGAAAGTAGGTGTTGATGAAACAGGCGATTGAGTGGCAGTAGGGTTCAAGATTGTTATAGGGCTTAAAATATTTATAGTTGAAATTACTGATGGGTTACTTTCTCTGCCTGAAGAATCAACTGCTGTAATATAATAACTATGTGCGCCTACAGCGTAATTACTGGCAGGCTGATAATCATTTGCACCTGTTGATGTGACTGCAAAGGTTAACCAGCTAGATGGTGAGAAAGTAAATGACAGCTTCCATCCGCCAAAGGTGGTAGTTGCAGAGCCTGGAGTTGTCGGTAAACTTGTAAATTCCGCAACTTTGGAAAAAATACTTTCTCCTGGCTTTTTATTGTAAAGGCGGAAATACTTAATATTTTTATCGATAATATCTGTTGACAGGTATTGGAAGCTTATCATTGGTGCGACACGGGCAACCGAACTTGACAAATCATAGCTATAGCTGAAATCTGCATTAATCCTTGTTGGTGATGTTAAAGTTTGATTGTCCTGTACACAAACGCCGTTTGTGCAAGTGCAATATTCGTTATTGACCCTGTCATTTGCGCCAAAGTATTGCT
>CAZLGX010000130.1:0-3805 GCA_964559395.1 uncultured Methanosarcinales archaeon | reverse complement strand
ATTGATTTGCTTATTGTGCCAAAAAATTCCCAAGAAGAAATTTTGGATGCTTTGCATGGGGTAAAGTCAAGCAATAAACTAAATCCTACCATGATAAGTTTGAAAGCTTTTAAAGAGGAAATAAATAATAATAATTTATTCTACAGAAACATAAAAAGTGATTCCATAATTTTTTATATTGATTCTGAAATCAGGAAAGAGATAACCAAATTTCTGGAAGATATACAATACATTAAGAAGGAGGTAATTTAAAATGGACAGAGAATTCGAGGAAAAATGCTTACGAAAAAGAACTATAACTTTAGAACCCACTGTCAGTAAAATAAAAGACGAGAGGTCAAAACAGCATTTAGCCAAACAGCATGACAACAATGCAGAATATTTTCTTGAATGTTCTAAGAATTTAGTTAACAGTACAACTCCTTTAGCAGCTGTTTTAATAGGGCATTTTGCAATTGAGCATAAAGCCAATAAGCTGCTTGCTTTGCACGGCTATAAGATTGAAAGCCACATCTGTACACAAATTGGATTAAGCAGAATTGTTGGAAGAAAAGACTTAGCTAAGAAACTAAGCGATATCTTTACTTTAAGGCAAAGTGTTGGCTATAGAATGAATCTCAAGCGAAGTGAAGAAAGCAAAGAGGAAGTTGAGAAAACAATAAATGAAACATTAATTCCATTTTTCGAAGAAGTTGAGAAATTAGTAAATGAAATAAATCAAAAATAACAAAAACAATCTCCTTCATCGGAAATCTTGAATATTTCTGATTATGACTCAAAAATTATGTGGCATGCGAGGTAAATGCTTGCGAGAACGCTCGCAAGCTCGCGTTCATATCGCCTCGCTCACCATTCGACTGATTTTTAACAGATGCCAGCAGCCCTGATTAGCAGCAAAAATCACAACATTTATATATAATACCTACTTTTCTTGATAGAAATATTATTTTAGCAGGGGTAAAATGTACATAAACAGATTTTTGGAAGAGGATATAAGGAAGTATCTCAACAAGCGTGAAATAATAGCAGTAATAGGCCCGAGGCAGTCAGGAAAAACAACTCTCTTAAGGCATTTTTATGAAAACTGCAAAAACGCAATTTTTCTGGATTTTGAGGACAGGCAAACCTTGGAGCTGTTCAGCGAGGACATTGATTCATTTATTGAGCTTTACGTCAAAAAGCACGATTATGTGTTTATAGATGAGTTCCAATATGCAAAAGAAGGCGGCAAGAGCTTAAAGTACATTTACGACAATTGCAAAGCAAAAATCATAATATCTGGATCATCCGCAAGCGAATTGTCAATACAAAGCATAAAGCACCTTGTTGGAAGAATATTTGTATTTACATTGTATCCTTTTTCATTTGAAGAGTATCTTGACTACAAAAATAAGGATTTATGCGATATTTGGAGAAAAGGAAAGCTGAAAAAACCCATAATAAATAGAATTTTGCCTTATTTTAAAGAGTTTTGCATATATGGGGGCTATCCAAGAGTTGTATTATCAGTGGATAAATCAGAAAAGGAGATTGTGCTAAGGAACATATACAACACATATTTTCTAAAGGAAATAAAAGAAATATTAAATTTGCCAGAAGATTACAAATTAAGCAGGTTAATACATGCTCTATCCCTCCAGATAGGAAATATTATAAACTACAAAGAGCTTTCAGACATTACTGGATTTAACTATAATGATTTACTAAAACATATAAACGTCATCGAAAAGACATTTATAATAGAAAGAAGCTTGCCATTTCATACAAACAAGAGAACAGAACTTGTAAAGTCGCCAAAAGTATTTTTTGTAGATCCTGGATTCAGGAACACTGTCATAAAAAATTTTCAACCCATTGAAAACAGGAGCGATAAAGGAAGCCTATACGAGAATTTTGTGGCGTCAGAGTTGTTGAAAGCCGGCATTGAGCTTAAATACTGGCGCACAAAATCCATGGCTGAAGTTGACTTTGTAATAGAGAAAAACGGCAAGGTCGTTCCACTTGAAATAAAATCAAATCTTGTGAGGCCAAACTTTAGCAAATCTTTTTTAAGCTTTCTCGAAAAATACAAACCAAAAAAATCATTTATATTGTCAGAAAATCTTTTTGCTGAGAAAAAAAAGACTAAATTCAGGCCAATATTTTGCATCTGCAATGAAATTTAATTCAAATGACCAAACAAATCTCCTTCATCGGAACCGGAAAGATGGCAGCAGCCCTGATCATTTAACCTTCCAGCAGCCATTTCCACAAGGGAATGAACTTTATCTTTTTGTTATCAATTTTTTCTTCTGCTTCATAGTCTTCCGTTATAACCAATCCTTCCTTCAACCCAAATTCTTTTGCACATGCTGCAATGCCTTTAACTTCCCTTTGTTTTGTTTTTTCTGAAACAACATAAAGCAAAAATACCCATATTAAGGAAAGATTCACAAAATAGACGTCAGCAGCTCGGCTGAGCAACTGGGGGATAAAGCATCTGATATTTTAAAGAAAGGCAAAGATAAAGTCAAGCATGGAATGGATTGGCTAAGGGAAAAGGTGAAATGAATATTTATTCTTATACTGCTATATTTAATTCCATTTTGTTGAAGCTACCTGCTTTTAATTTTATTTCCCCGCCTTTAGATATATTGTAAAATTCGGCTACTTCCTTTGGAATACGCACTATTAAGCTTTTTCCAAGACCTCCGACTTTAACAGATAAACCCTTTTTGAGCTTATTGAAAACAAACATCTTCTGGGCATCTTCAGAATGTAATACTGTTTCTTTGCATCTGGAGCATTCCCATCCCCTAACTTCCACTCCTTCAATCATAAAAATCTTTTTTTTCATAGTCTCTACACATTTAGTGCATCGGTGAACTGCATTCCATAAGTCTCGTTTCATTTTTTTCTCCTCCTTTGCTTTTTGTAAGTAATCTTGCCAAAATGAATTAAGCGCCATACTTTCTCGATGTAATTATCAGGATAAGTCACTTCAGTTTCCGCTATTACTGCCTTGTATTCTTTGTCACCCTTTCTTAGGCACTTTTCAATAATATTTGATTTCCTTCTTGAGGCACTGCAATCATAACCTTCTTCTAAAATTTCCAGCACATCAGTTAAGTCGTTGCCTTCTTTCATCAACTCCCTACTTGCGCTAAGTGTTGGCTCGATTCTTAAGCCATTATATTTGATATCTAACATAATGCCTCTTTATTATGATATCCTAAAAGATATCCTTCTATATAAATGTTTTGATTATAATTGGCTAAGGAAAAAGGTTAAGTGAGTAGATTATTAATAAAAGTTTAGAATATTTCTAATTTGCCAGTACCGTACTTAAATGTTCAAGATACAATCTTTTTAACAATAGATAAAAACTCCCAAAACCAATCTCCTTCATCGGAACCGGAAATCTCAGAAATCTTGAGACTTTTGTATTTTTGAGTAGAAAAGTTTATATTAAAGTTATGCGTCTGCCATGATATGGCCACTAGAAATTATGACTGGTTTATTGAGAATAATCTTGATGATTATTCATGTAGATGGGTTGCCGTAGACAATGAAAAGGTTTTGGAAAGCGACGTAAAGCTGGAATCTTTGCTCAAAAAAGTAAAAGAAAAACACCCTAAATCTAGACCTTTTGTCGCTAAAGTTAGGAATAAATTACTCAGGCTCCCATCATCCATTTCCATAAGGGAATAAACTTAATCTTTTTGTTTTCAGGAAAACGATAACTATATATATTTAGCTAACCAATGCCAAAATATGAAAGAAGAAGTTAAGAGATGGATGCTTATGGCTAAAGACGACCTGAATA
>CAZLGX010000129.1:0-3859 GCA_964559395.1 uncultured Methanosarcinales archaeon | reverse complement strand
TTCTTGAGCGTTTTTTTCAGAATGATAAAGGAAGGCTTATTCAGGCAGTTGAAAACTATAATCACAAAATAAAATCAATAAAATTTATTAAAGAAAAAATGGATGTTTATGATATAGAAGTTCCAGGAACCCATAATTTCGCTCTAGCTTCCGGAATATTCGTTCATAACAGCTGCAAACAGGGCAGGAATCGAGAATTCCAGGCAGTATTGCCGCTAAAGGGAAAAATCCTTAATGTTGAGAAGGCAAGATTGAATAAAATTTTTGAAAACGAGGAAATAACTACAATGATAACAGCAATTGGGACAAATGTCGGAGAAGAATTTAACTCGTCCAAGGCAAGATACCATAAAATAATACTAATGTGTGATGCGGATGTTGACGGCTCGCATATAAGGACTTTGCTGCTTACCTTCTTTTACAGGCACATGCCAAAATTGATTGAGGCAGGATATATCTATATCGCGCAGCCGCCTTTGTACAAAATAACAAAAGGCAAGATGACGAAGTATGTTTATAACGATGAAGAGCTTGAGAAACTGCTTGCAGAGATTGGAAGAGAAGAAGTGAACTTACAAAGATATAAAGGATTGGGCGAGATGAACCCCCAGCAGCTTTGGGAAACCACAATGGACCCCGACAATAGGACTGTACTGCAGGTGACTGTTGAGGACGCAGTAGAAGCTGATAAAATATTCACTTTGCTTATGGGCGATGAAGTAGAGCCAAGAAGAAAATTCATAGAGGCGCATGCTAAGGAAGTTGTTAATTTGGATGTTTGATACTCAATTAATTTATATTATAAGAATCCTATTTCATCAATAATTTGGAAGCATTGTAAAATCTTTTACCCATTTTTCCTGAATATGGCTTGATTCTTCTGACTAAATCATAAGTTATTCCAGCCAAACTGCAAATTCTATCAAAAGATTCTCTTGGGCCATCCCAGTACTTCAAGACAGTCTCTTTTCCTATTCTGTCCACAGCATTAGCTATAACACCTGCAGCCACGACAAAATCATCCAACCAGCCTAAACCAGGAATAAAATCAGGTATTAAGTCAGCAGGGCAGACAAGATAGGCAATTGTAGCTAAGACTTGTAATTTGCTTGATACAGGCACATCTGGAGATCTAGCCAGTCTATAAAGAAGTTTAGGCACGCTTACTGCATAAGCTCCCACTTCGCTAATAACCCCCCTAGGTTGCTGAAGTGGCTCGCTGTCTTGATTTAGCGTGCTCCCTATTATTATTGAATCCAAATTGCCGCCACTGCGATCACTACTTTCTCCATCGATGCCCATACGTTATGGTAACATGGTCAATTTTATTAAATTTTTGGATGTTTACTTAACAAAATATAAACATTTATAAATCGCTATAATCTCCTATTCGAGAAGAAAAAATGGTAGAACAAGTCGTAAAACTAAAGAAAAAGCAATGGTATCAATTAGTTGCGCCGAAGCAGTTTGGCGAGATTATTTTAGGTGAAACTTTAGTCGGCGATGTGCAGGCCTTGGTAGGGAAGACCTTGAGCCATAACCTGATGAACTTAACCAACGATCCAAAAAGGCAGAATATAAACATTAATTTTAAGGTTGTTGACGTGCAGAATAACAAGGGAGTAACTAGCATAATTGGCTATGAAATCGTACCTTCTTCTGTCAAGAGATTTGTAAGACGAAGCAACGAGAAGATGGACTTGTCTTTTGTGTGCGAAACAGCAGACAACGTTTTTGTCAGGGTGAAGCCTTTGCTAATAGCAAAATCTGATGTAAAAGGCTCTATAGCGGCAAGGATAAGAAACACTGCGGTGCAGTATCTGGCAAAGGCTATAAAGAAGCTGAATTACAATGATTTGATGAGTGATATCATTTCCCACAAACTGCAGTCGGAAATGAAAGCTACATTCAACAAGATATACCCTCTTAAAATCTGCGAGATAAGGTATTTTGGAATTGAAACAAGGGAAAAACCCAAGGAAGCCAGGGGGGAGGTTCAAGTTCAGGTTAAGGAAGACAAGTAACTCAATCAAATCCTTATTTAAGTTCCATAAAGAGATAGGCTTCATTGGGGAAAAAGCTAATAAATTAGAGCATTTTCTTGCAAATAATGCCCCGCTAAGACGCTTTAGCCCCGTAGAGAGTTATGCTCGCGGAATCTAGCGGTCAAGGATAGGGCCCTCTGGCTTAATAAAGTTAAGAAGAAAGGCTCTGACGGCAGTTCGAAACAACGGGTTTAATAACTTTAAGTCGAAAATCTGCCCGGGGCTATTTATTCATAGCGCAATTATTTATCAGTGAGACCAGAAGCTAGCAACCAATTAGGCACGTCCGCTGTTCGTGAAAGAACTTTTGATGCTTTGTTTATCATTTCTTTATGCTTGTCACGAACTATTCTCCGCAAATTTCGCGGAACATTTGCCACAAAATCCCGAAGTGCGGACCTTAGTTCAATTGCCAAATTTCTTTCTACGGGCCCGTTTCTGTCATCATCTCTCACACAAAGTAGTTTATCATATACAAAGCATAACTCAGCATATGATTCCACCAACCTTCTTATGCTTCTTAAAGATGGATCAACTTTGTATACAGAGCTTTGCTCCATATGAGATGGATTTCCTGGATAAAGAGTTGTTAATGCTACTCGTCTCATCATTTCGAAATTATCATGCACTATAGCAACCAGAGTGCGAGGAACCTCATGCTCAAATTTTTCCAATCGAGAGAGCAAACTTTTTGCATGCATTATTGATAGTGTAAATGATGAAATATTTGAATCGGTAGAAAATAATTTCTCAGCTTCTTCATTAACTAATGCTCTAAAAATTCCATAAACCGGCGCATATTTCTCGGCTAAGTATCTAATATTTTCTCTAGTTAGATTATCTGAAGTTAAATAATCCATCAATCCTCATCAATTATGTTTAACTGGAATTGGAAATATAATCTCTGAAGGACATTTTTTAAGAAAATGGTATCGGATCGCGATATGCTGGCAGTCTGGTCTTATTCGCCACAATAGCATGAATAGGCTCAAATCTTAAGCCTTCTCTAAAGTGAGTATCTCTAATGACCGTATACCGTGTTAATGCTTGAACTATTTTGGCTAAATTTGCACAAGTCGAAAAATCTGGCACTTCATCCTTCCAAAGAATTGACGCCACATAACCCCTAGCTAGCTGTTCCAGCAGTTCCTTCAAAATAAGCTGTATGGAAGGGTGTCTAATTTCCTTTAAAATATCCTGGCCGTCGGACGAAGTAAGATAACTTACTCTCATTACCAAATCCTTAAAGCGATCAGCCGTTGGGCCATCCTCGAACCAATAATCCAAGCTAAGACTATCTGGGGCCATTTAGAATAGTATAATTCATGATATTTATTTATAAACTCTTGTTGCCACGAACATGACAACATTTAAAAACTACTGGAAAATACTGCCTTTATGCAGGTATTATCTGATCTGCGGATTTTGGAGCACATAGGATTAACTAGAAACGAATCCGTAGTTTACGTCGAGCTTCTTAAGACTGGCCCGAATTTAGCGAGGAACATAGCCAGAATAACTAACATGCATAGAACTTCTGTTTACAATTGTTTGCAAAGACTTCATAAGAAAGGATTAGTAGCTGTCAGCAATTATAACAATCATTCATCCTTTGAGGCGGTCAATCCGAATAAATTGCTATCCCTGCTAAAAGAGCGTGAAGAAAGGTTAATGAAGGTTTTACCAGCTTTGAATAAACTGAAAGACACAAAACTTTACACAAAACATGAAGTTCAATATTTCAAAGGCAAGCAAGGCTTAAAGTCAGTATATGAGGATATAATAAATACCGGCCAAGATTATGTTGGATGGGG
>CAZLGX010000128.1:0-3879 GCA_964559395.1 uncultured Methanosarcinales archaeon | reverse complement strand
AAGCTCCTGCCTATAATTATGCTAATAATCAGAGTGGTAGAGAAAGCGCTTATTTTAGGTTGTTGAATGTTAGCAATTACACAACAGATTCTGCATGGAATGCTTCTATTGCATTGTGGAACAGGACTGGAGCAAACACTGTTTTAAGAAACAATGAAGACAGAGTCGGCATCGGGACTACTACGCCAGACAACTTATTAACAATCTTAGGCAATGAACTAACAGCAAATGCTATATTGCACATTAATGCAACTGATAATTATAATAAATCTGTAACTAATGTTCTTACTCTAGACCATGTCTTGAAAAATCCTGTCAATTCAACTGGCGGTGTTGGAGTTTCTTTATTATTTAGAGCTTCAGATAACGCATCTCAAATGTTCCAGATTGGAAATATATCTGCAATATTGTATAATTCAACTAATGGCTCGCAACTAGGAGCTTTGACATTCTCAACTTCAGTGCCTGACACAGGAGATGGTGTTGGGCATGCTATTGAAAGATTAAGGATTGATGGAGCTGGAAGAGTTGGAATTGGCTCAAGCAGCCCAGGTTTAACCTTAACAGTAATCGGCAATGCAAGCATTTCTGGGAATTTATCTGTTGGTGGTAATGTAAGCGTTGATGGCTCAACTTTCTTTGTTGATGCTGAGAATAATAGAGTCGGCATCGGGACGACGGGGCCTCAGAACAAATTAGAAGTCATTGGAGCAGTAACATTAGCTGGAGGAGTGAATGCATCTTCATTGAATGTTACTGGATTCAGCATAACTGATGACAGCTTGGTAACTGTTGTTGAGTTTGAAGAAAATAAAGAAGTAAAGTCGCTCAAGCAGGCAAAGTATATCCATGAGGACATCCGAACGGACTTTACAGAAAGTAATAAATACAATAACTATTTAAATGTTTCTGTTGGCGATAATGATGACGCCACCGATGCCCAAGCAGGCAAGGCGGGCGCCTATCAAGCGTCTGTCCGCGAGGACATCCGAGTTCAAATTCAGAGCAATCTGGATGAGACTCTCGGCGGTGGCGTCTCTCAATCTAGCAATAAAGATTTTTCCCTCAAAAAAGTCAAAATAAAGGATGTTAGAGCTGGCGATTATGCCTTATCATTGGATGAAAGCACTGGTAAATTAGTTCCAAGAAAAGTCAATGCTTTGCTTGACCATGGAATAAAGCCGATTTATGAAATGGCAACAGAGGATGGAAGGGCAATTAACACAACTGCTGAGCATCCTTATTTTGTTAAATTTTCCAATTTAGAAAGCAATAAATCAAGAATTTCGTCTGTATTAAACACCTTAACTTTGGATTGTTTCTTAAATGCAGCTTCATCAGACCATATTGCACCATTCAAAGCTAATGCTAATGCAAAATACTGTACATCTTTGCTATGCGGCGCTAATTTTTCTGCCTCATCTGCATACATATTAAACTCTTTGAACGGAATAAAATCAACTTCATCTTTTATGAATCGAAATATTTTCACGAGTTCTTCTGATGAAAGTTTGCTTCTCTCTAAAATTTCGTCAAAATGCTTGCCTATCTCAAAGAACAGGTACTCTGGAGAAGCCAGCTCCAGTGCATTAACCATATTATTCAGCAGAAATACGCTAAATGCATTGCCTTTTGACAATAATGAAGAAAAAACCCTGTTACAATCTACAACAACAAGCATTAAGGATCACTCCTTCAAAGACTGCCTAAACCTCTGTGCTAAAGAATCATCAACTTTCTCTGATAACTCAGCTACATCTTCCTCTGTTAGCTTGCTTTTGGATGCTATGGACTTTAATTCGAGCAGTCTATCTAGCTTTTGCTTAATTAGTTTCCTCACTACAACTGACCAGTTTACCTTGAATTCGTCCATTTCCTGCTTCAATTCCATCGGTAAAGGCACTTTCAATTCAAATTCGGACATTTTAACCTCACCTAACAATAACAATGAAACTAACTATTTAAAACTTTCTGATGATGCACAACTTGGCGAATGGATTGAAGTCAGGCACTTAAAAATAGGTGATGAAATAGCAGTTCCAGATTATGAAAACTGCGAAATAGAAAATGATTTAAATAATGGCGGTAATCAAATGCAAAAGTGGAAAGGGCGCGTAGCTCAAAGGATAGAGCCCCTCTACGACTCAGGGGAAGATGCGGGTTCGATAACGGTTCGAAAATCCCGCCGCGCTCACACTGATTCCATAACTAATGATGAAAAAAAAGAAAATCAGGCACATAGCCTGGATAAAGAACCTCTACGACTCAGGGGAATTTCACACGAATTCTTTTTTGATTCAAAAACTGCCGAATCACACACTGTAATTAGTAATGAGGGTAACAACTATAAAAATCTTTCGGTTTCTAAATATTCCAATTGCGGCGCAATAAAATTTGTAAAAATCGCCTCAATCAAAACTCTAGAGCCGCAGCACGTCTATGACTTATCAATAGAAGGCACTAGGAATTTTATTGCTAATGATATTGTTGCGCATAATACTTACCTTGCAACGAGTTCTGGGAATGTTGGAATTGGCACAACATCTCCAGCAAATAAATTAGAAGTTGACGGAAATGCATCTTTAAGAGGAAATACATCCATTGGCATGAATACTTTGTTTGTTGATAATACAAGTTCAAGAGTCGGCATCGGAGACACTACTCCATCAGATGCTTTGGAGGTTGTAGGCAATGTAAGGATTTCAGGTGGATTGAATGCGACATCCGCCAATTTCAGCCAATATCTGATTGTAAATAATACATTGTTCGTGAATGGCTCAAGGGTCGGCATTGGAACGACGGGGCCAACTTTTCCTTTGGATGTGGCTTCTGTTGCTAGTCAATCTATCCAAGCTGCTGGAGATATTTATGCGAATAGAAATATCGTACTTGCTCTCAATCAACAACTCTATTTTAATGGAGCAACAGGAAGTACGTGGATTCAAGGCACTGGCACAGATATAATGTATTTCTCAACTGCCTCCACCGAAAGAATGAGAATACTTGCGAACGGCAACCTCGGCATTGGAACTACTACGCCAGACAACTTATTAACAATCTTAGGAAATGAATTAACTGCAAATGCTATATTGCACATAAATGCTACTGACAGCTATAATAAGTCTGTAACTAATGTAATCACATTAGACCATGTCTTGAAAAATCCTGTTAATTCAACTGGAGGTGTTGGAGTTTCTTTATTATTTAGAGCTTCAGATAACGCATCTCAAATGTTCCAGATTGGAAATATATCTGCAATATTGTATAATTCAACTAATGGCTCTCAATTAGGAGCTTTGACATTCTCAACTTCAGTTCCTGACACTGGAGATGGTGTTGGGCATGCTGCTGAAAGATTAAGGATTGATGGAGGTGGAAGAGTTGGAATTGGAACAGTAAGCCCAGGTTTAACCTTAACAGTAATAGGAAACGCAAGCATTTCTGGAAACTTATCTGTTGGTGGAAATGTAAGCGTTGATGGCTCTACATTCTTTGTTGATGCTGAGAATAATAGAGTTGGGATCGGGACGACGGGGCCAAGTCAAAAACTGGAAGTGTATGGGACAACTTCTCTCCGTCCTCAAACAGCGGTATCTGGATTCTTTAACGGAGCCAGTATGGGAAGCTGGGATACGCTTGGTTTTATTGACGATGCCAGTGACGACAAAATTGCTTTTGGAGGATACAGAGCTAGTCAATGGACGCAGATGGCGCTTTATACTGGTGGCTCGGAACGGGTAAGGATAGATAACTCCGGCAACGTTGGCATCGGCACCACAACACCTAATTATGTTCTGGAAGTTGTTGGAAATGCAAGCTTCAGAGGGAATTTTACTGTAAACAATACAATAAATTTCACATCTACAGATGGCAGCGGCA
>CAZLGX010000127.1:0-3983 GCA_964559395.1 uncultured Methanosarcinales archaeon | reverse complement strand
TTTGTGGTCCGAAAGATTTGGGAATTGAAAAAAAGCAGATTAAAAAGTTAATTGAATTCTACAAAAAAGGAAAAGTCAAAAAAATTATTATCAAAGAAGGCATACCATTTGTGCCAAGCTTTTTGATTGCTTTTGTTGTTACTTTTGTTTTTGGGAATCCGTTAATGTTGCTATTTTAATGTTTGTATAATTCAGCAAATTGTGTTGTAAATTTTAGTCCTGGATAAAGTTCTTTCATAAGATCAACAAAACCGTCGACTGGGACAACATTACCGTTAGAAGGTGCTTGGTGGTCAACTGTGTTCATCTGCTTGCCATCTGCAACCATTTGTAAACGTTTAACTACACTATCTACAACAGCTTTTAAATCATCTGGACTTATGTCTGTTTCTTTTCTTGTATCTGCACGATGTCCCAATTCACGTGCTACTGACCTAACCAATATGCCTGTATCTCTTGGTAACCCTTCAACTTCACTTAATATACTTATTAAACCTCTTACAGGTAAGGTAGCAATTTGATTCATATATTTATAGTAATAGGGAATAATTTAAAAATCTTCTGACTTTTATGATGGAATCTAATTTTCCTTTAAGGCAACCTTCTCATCTGCCTTTCAAAATACTCTTCCTCTTCATCAGATAAAGCAACTGTTTTTGGCTCTTGCACTTTTGCCTTTTTCTCTTCTTTTTCAAAATGTCCAATATTTTTAGTCTGCTCTTTTAATTTAAGCTCAACTGTTGACATTTCCTCTTCGCTTAACTGCTTTGGCGGCCATTGCAAGTTAATTCCATCATTCTCTTTTCTTGGAATAACATTAATGGTGAAATGCGCAACTGTTTGTCCGGCAGGAATTCCATTTGCAACGAATATACTTGTTCCTTGTGCTCCTAATGACTCAAAAATAGCACTTGATATTTTGTTTGATACTTGGAACAATCTCCCGATTTCAATGTCAGGAACTTGCTCAATTATTGGGTAATGGTTTTTTGGCATTATAAAGCAATGTCCAGGATTAGCGCCATTTACATCGAGAACAGCTATAACTAAATCGTCTTCGTAAACCTTTTTTGATGGTATTCTGTTACTTATAATTTGACACACTATACAAGTATCTCTTACTGCCATTATTTAACACCCAAAAATTTTGCAATATCATCGAAGTCTATGCCGCTTTCGGATTCTTTTTTCGGTTTTTCTTCTTTAGGAATAGTATCTTTAGGAACCTTCTTTTTAGGCTCTTGAATTTTAATTGGAATTATTGGTTTCTCTTCTTCTTTTTCAGCACCGCCGCTCAATGCAGCAATCAATTTATTGCCAACTGCCTCAATTTCATTTTGTTCCATTGCTTTTTGTGGCAAAACAAAATTAACACCATCATTCTCTTTTCTTGGAATAATATGAACCATAAAATGCTGTGCTCTTTGGCCAGCTGCAATGCCGTTAGCAACAATTACATTTGTTCCTTGGGCATCAATCGAACGAAGCATAGAATTAGAAAGCGATTTAACAACCATAAAAACATAAGCAACTTCATCATCAGGCAATTGAGGCATAATTGCGTAATGCTCCTTTGTTAAAAGAAGTACATGACCTGGGTTTGCAGGGTTTATGTCCAAAAGCGCAATTACTTTATCGTCTTCGTAAATTTTTCTAGATTGCACTCTGCCTGCAACAATCTGGCAGAAAATACATTGCTGTTTCTGAAAGGCTTTAAGCTCCTCAGGCGACATCTGCTTTATTTTCTCCTGCAAAGCTTTCAGCTGCTCTGGGCTAATTGTTTGTTCTGCCATAGCCAATCAATTCGAATTGATTTTTATAAATGTTGTTATTTAAGCTCTAACACAGACCCAAAAAGCAGCACCTGTCATTTTTGCACCATACAAATGGATAGCCACTACAATCTCTGCTTTTTGTGCATTTTTTTGCAGGTGGCTGTTCTTTTGTTACCTTTTTGCATTCTCCACTTTCACAACTCTCATCTAAGCCGCACGCTTTAATAAATTCTTCTTGTTTTCCGCAGCTATCTAACCATACAATAGAGTCACCAGCACAGCCAATTTTAGCATGTTTTTGGCATGTCTGCATCACCCTGACGTTGAAGTTAGCTTTATCTGTAAACTCGGAATCGTATACTTGAACAGTAACTAGAGAGCTACCTTCCTTGTTCTGCTTAACCTCACAATCCACATGCTTTTCATTAGTTATGAAGCAATCAACTAGGTCTGAATTTGTCTGGTCAACAATAGTGTAGACAAGCTTCCTTAAATCCGTTTCTTTGTCACGTGCATAATTCCATAAGTTTGGCAACACATTTTTATGCAATTTCACATCAAAGAGCTTTACTTCTGGCAAGCCACTAATTGTTGGAGGAGTATTTTTTTGGGCTTCTTCTATCTTTTTCTTTGCTTCAACAAACTGTGCAACTCCAAATCCCAGTATAGCCCTTCTGCATTCGTCATCAAGGGCCCCTCTCAGCTTATAAGAAATCTTCTTTTCACTTCCCAAATCGCTAAAATGCCACAAAATTAATGGGTCGTACTTTAAGTTGACTTCACCTTCACTGTCTTCAATATTCTCAAAAAGATATTTTTTAAGGTCGTCAATGCAAGTCTTTGGTATAAATTCATAAAATTTGAAATCTTTTACTTCCTGACCCTTTTTTGGCTTTATTATAATTTCAACTGTGGTTATATCATCACAATAAGTGAATTTCCTGAACAATTCAATATTCCTGCTTGTTAATTTTGCAAATTCCGCTTCCTGATTAAAATCTTTTGGACAATACTGGCATTGAAATTCGATTGCTTCTCGAATTATTTTCTTTGCTTCATCTTCACTAATGTTTATTGGTATGTAAGTGCATTCGGGCTGGTCGCAAGCGCTTGATATTTTAACAGATTTGCCAAAGCCTTCTGCAAAAAAGGCCATCTTGTCAAACCTAGGTATAAAGCATGTGTAATACGGATAAACTATCTCTAAATTACCTGCATAAAATGTGCGTTTTACTTCACCTTTTTTTACCAAAAATATATTATTATTGCCCTTATTCTTAAGCGTGTCTTTTATGATAGGGCTTTTTTCGAAATCTTCAGGGTTTATATTTTTGCTCAAATCAAAAAAATAAATTTCATCAACTTTGCATGGAGCATCATAACTTTGCAATTCTTTTGTTCCAAACCGCAGGCTTTTATCAATATTTTTTAAGTCAATCTCAAACTTTGCAATTTCTGTCTTGCATGCCCTTTCTTTTACAATATCAATCATTTTATAGCCTGCAAGCAAAATAACAATAGAAACTACTCCAACAAGAGCATACTTAAACACCTCTCCAACTATCTGAGCTTTTTTTGGTTTTATCATTTTTCTTTCTATACTTTTTATTTTTCTTATTGCAACAACCAATTCTTCATCGATAGGCTCTGACCATTTTCTTTTATGGTACTCCATAACTATTTCGTACAAGAACATTAAATAACCTCCAATGTAAAATATAGCTGACAAAATCAAAAAAATTACAAGAATTACTCCAATCAAAAAATGTAGGGTAAATATGGTAAGCAAAATATTATCATAAAAATAAATTAACAAGCTGCTGAAAAAATAATATAGATAAATTGCATAAAATGTTAAGCCACCTATAATTGAGATTGCATATAATTCTCTTTTAATTTTAATATTTGAGCTTGAAATATAAATAATTAATCCAAAGATTATTGAAATTAACGACACAGCTGTAATAATTGTAGTTTTGTTAGGAAAAAAATTATCCAAAATAGAACTGCTCTTTAATATAGATGCGGATAAAATATCAACACCAGTAATTGAGGATTCGAATAAAGGTTTTATTATGTAGCCTGGCAAAAGCATATAGGCAACTGCTGAAGAATAAATAAAGAATAAAAATATTCTATTAAAATGAAGCTCTTTTTGTGAAAATAAACTAACCCAAACAATTACTGGAATTAGTAGGAATATTATTA
>CAZLGX010000126.1:0-4026 GCA_964559395.1 uncultured Methanosarcinales archaeon | reverse complement strand
ATGAAATAAATATTATACAAATTTTAAAAGTTTATCTTTCCATATTGAAAATAATCTACTTTTCTTTATTTTTGAAAAACTATACCAGTATACAAAATAGTAATATTTATATACTAGTTCATATACGACAATAGTGCAAATTTTCGGATTTGTAATAATCTAGGTAAAAAATTGAGGTGACAAGTAAAATGGCAATGGATTTTGTGATTGAGAGTGCGCTTAAGCAGGGAGTGGCGCAACACGAAGACCTGCAAGTAGGACACGCGAACATCAAGGTTATCGGCTGCGGCGGCGCAGGCAGCAATATGGTAAGCTGGCTCTATAGAAAAGGAATAAGAGGGGCTGAAATTCTTGCATGCAACACAGACAAGCAGCATCTGGAAATTACAGAAGCTGACAAGAGGTTTTTGATTGGAAGAGAGCTGACAAGAGGGCTCGGATGCGGCGGCTTTCCCGACAAAGGAGCAAAAGCAGCCCAGGAAACAATACAGGAAATTAAAGAAGTCCTGAAAGGCTCTGACATGGTATTTGTATGCGCAGGAATGGGCGGAGGAACAGGAACAGGCTCTGCTCCTATTGTAGCGCAGACAGCAAAAGACGCAGGCGCTATTGTCATTGGTACGGTCACAATGCCATTTAGGATAGAAAGGGCAAGAATCGACAAGGCAGAATTTGGCCTGCAGCAGCTAAGGCAGAACTCAGACACTGTCATAGTTATTGACAACAACAGACTGGTTAATATTGCAGGCAATCTTCCAGTGCAGCAGGCATTTGCAGTAGCAAACGAGCTTGTGGCAACAATGATTAGGGGCATAGTAGAAACAATTGCAGTTCCATCGCTCGTGAACCTAGACTATGCTGACGTCAAGGCAATAATGCAGGATGGAGGCGTTGCAGCAATTGGCGTTGGAGTTTCTGACACAACCAACAGAGTAGAAGAAGCAGTCAAAGGAGCCTTATCAAACCCACTGCTTGAGATAAGCTACAAAGGCGCAACAGGCGCTTTAATCCATGTCGAAGGCGGTCCGGATATGACACTTGATGAGGTAAACAAGATTGGCGAGCTAGTAACAGAATCACTTGACCAAGATGCTAATGTAATCTGGGGTGCAAGAGTCTCAGAGCAGATGAAAGGAAAGCTTGCGGTCATGACAATTATTACAGGTGTCAATTCACCATGGATACTTGGCAAAGCCGACAAGAAGTCAAGGGCAATTGAAGCCAAAAGATTCAGCGACGAGCTTGGAATTGATTACTTTACGGAGTAATCATTTATTTTTTATTTTTATGAAGATTTACAAAGGGCTAAATTGTTCGCTGTGCGGCAAAAAAATAAATGAAGGAGAAATGGTTTTCGCGAAAGGAAAACTTAGAGGTTACTGGAAAGCAACATTCAAGTCGGCTGGAGGAGACATCTGGCCATTATTGAATGAACCAAAAACATATTGCACATCATGCATTAAAAAACAATAAAATTTTAAATTATATTTCAAAAATAAAAACAAGAAAGGTGATTTAAATGCCAGTTGACGAAGACAAAATCGTAAGAAAAATGGTTGCTGAGATCGCGGACTCAAATGAAAAGTTCATGGGGCAGCCGCAGGATATGGAGAATTTCAAGAGAATCGTGCCGGTTCTTCTGGAGAAAGGAATAGACAATGTCAACTTTTCAATGTTTGATGAAGCCACAAAATCAAAGCTCCTTAATGCGCTCGGAGAAGAGTACATAAGAAGGGGCAACATGAATGACTCAGTTAAATCATTTATTCTTGCAGGCAACAGGCAAAGGCTTGTTGAGGTCGGCGAGCATTATGAGGAAGTTGGCTTATTTGGCAATGCAATTGACACTTACAGACTTGCAGACGCAAATGACAGCTTATTAAAAATTGGCAAGAAATGCCTTGAAAACGGACATTTTTCAGATGCAATAAAATCATTCAGGCTTTGCAATGATGTTGAAAATCTAACTAAAGTTGGAGATGAATGTTTTCAAAAAGGCAAATGGGATTATGCTATTGAGATATTTAATGCAATCAACAGCACCCACAAGCTGATTGAAATCGGCGACAAATGCCTAAGGGAAAGGCAGATTGGCTATGCTGCTAGGGCTTACGAACTTTCTCATGACAGGGAAAAATTAAGCGCTTTGGGAGATGTTTGCTTGAGAGAAGGCTTGCTTGCAACTGCACTGAAGTCATACCAGTTATCTGGCAATGATATGATGGTACAGTTTATAAGGGAGAACTTCGGCAACAAGCTCTCAACATTTTAAGTTTTTAAATTTTAAAGTTTGCGGTTTAGAGATAACTATACAAAAGAAGGGATTGAAATGGGACTAGGAGGCATCATCAAAGGTTTTAAGGATGGTTATAGTAGCATTGATGATAGGCATTACTCTGGCATGCTTAGGGATGGCTGCGGATTTAGAAAAGTGCTGGATACTGTCAGGACATTTCATGACTTTGATTCGAATTACCCGCAAAGTGTGACAGGAAGGCTTGCTTATTTTGCTGGAGAAGGAACAGCGTTGCTAAGAAGCCACGACGATAGGATTTATGAAACTCCAAAAGTTTGGATCTGACAAAAAAGGATTGGTTAACATGGAACAACAACTCGACGCTTTCACACAAAAAAGATTTGAACTCATGGTTGAAATGGCAACTAAGAAGCTGCAAGGCGAGATAATATCAATTAAAGAAACCTTATGCTCAATGGCAGGCGAGATAAACTCGCTCAAGAGCCAGATTTCAAGGCTGCAGTTCCAGCCACCGCAGGCACGCACTGTACAAAAAACTCTCGGGGAAGCGCAAAATGAAGTACAAGTCCCTCAAAACTATTCTCAGCCAAAAAGAGAAGTCAAAATAGTTGACTGCAGGCCTGATGACGAAAGAAAATCAGACTTCAAAAGCGGAGCAGAGAAAAACGCAGAGCCTGTAAGGCCAAGATACGGCGATTACGAGCCAAAAGATGTTAGCATTGACAAGTTCTTTTATTTTGGAAGGAAATAAAATTAAGACTATTGTGGTAGTGAGATATCGCTTCCGCATAAGGGATATGCTATCACTCCTCTGCTTTGATATTGCTTTAAAAAAGGACTCGTTTGGTCTAATACTAAACATGGATTAATATCAAATCTAAAAATTCTTCTCAACTCAGATTCTAGTTGTTGAAGTGGCATACGCCTTCCATTTTCTTTAACGAGTTGGTGAGCCCTTTCCTGCAATGTCCGATCGTCAGTTGGGAGAACCACTACAAATTTTTCAATCATTTTATTTGATAGAAAGCTTTTACATTTTTAAATCTTCCGCCTTTTACTACGTAAAAATAAATTTAAGCAGTTATAATGTGACTAATCCACCATAAACATCGTGCTGTCTTTTCAAAGATTAAAAACCCCAATTTCTCTCCTGAAGATAACCTAGTAATATAGAAATAAAGAATTATTTAATATTTTTTCCTCTTAATCTACCATAAATAGCTTATTATCTTTCCCAACATCAAAAAATCCCAATCTTGCACCGACATCGAGAAAGGCATGTGAATAACAAATAGCACCAAAAGCATTAACTAAATCTCCTTTTTTCTCAAAATAATTAGCATCATCAAAATATCGTTTTGCCAAGTCAAGCAAGTCTCCGGCTTCTTTTTTATGTTTTTCTACTATTTTGACTTTTTTTAAAGCGATAGAAGTTAGTTCAAAGTATTTGGAAAGTTTTTCGTTTATAGACTGCATTTTCCCGATTGACCTCAAAAAATTTATAAGCGTTAAGGAGTTGTGTAAGTTAATTGAATTTTATTTTCATCAACTCTGACAACTTTAACAATACCAGGCACATCTGGAAGCGCAATTTTTTCGGAATCTAGAGGAAATAATAACGGTGATTGCATAATTCCAAAATGTTTAAAGATAATCATATAATCACGCACGCCTTCATAAAGAAATTCGGTTGTGCCTTTGAGTCTGCTCCATGCCCTGCTCGCAAGTGAAGCTCTAGGGTCGTCAAGCCAGAATCGGTGACCAGCTAT
>CAZLGX010000125.1:0-4040 GCA_964559395.1 uncultured Methanosarcinales archaeon | reverse complement strand
CCAAGGCATATATGGAGCCTGCAATCAGGCCGTTTATTATAAGCTGGGGCAATATCTCAAATGAAGGCATTTTATCACTTTTTTTTGTATCCAAACAGTTTATTATATTTGTTATGGTCCATAAACTCAACCCAAACCTCTTTCTTCATCAAGCTACCCTCACTGCCTTTTCCAGAAGTTTTTTAAGTTTAGGATTGTCGTTTTGTATCCATGTGATTCCTTTCGAGCCTATCATTATTTTTCCGCTGTCTTCCAAATATTCAAGTATCAAATTTAATGTTTGGTGCATTATTTGTGTTGGCAGCCTCCTCTTTAACTCATTTTTAGATATGACTGTGTCTGCATCTTGCAGTACCTTTTCTACTTGCAATACTGTTTTTAAGTTTGGGAAATGTAGTATTTCTGGCATTTTTATCACCCATTATATAAATTTATAAGGGTATAAGTTTATATAATATATAAAGGTTTCGGTTTATTGTTCAAAAGAATAAAGAAATAAAAATAAAAAAATCACTTCAATGTCACTAACTCGCCGCTTTTGACCTGCTTTACATTGAAGTCCATGACTACATCGCCGTTTTCGTCAATGCTTACTTTTCCCACTGCGCCTTCGTAGTTTTCCACAGCATAAAAGTAGTCCCTTATCTTTTCTCCGTCATAGCCGTTCTTTGCTATAGCATCTGCCGCTAAATATACAATATCATAAGCGGCAGACATATATGCTGGGAATGGTGCATCTTCTTTTGTATCCTGCTTATATTTTGCCAATATCGGGGTTGCTTTTGGTGCCTTGTCATCAAACTTCTGCTCAACTCCAATCATTCCTTCAACATCAGCAGGGTTCTCCTTTACAATATCCCTACCAATCATGACCTCAGCAGTCAGTAATTGCTTTTGTACGCCGGCTTCTCTTGCCTGCTTTACAAGCAAAACTCCTTTTGCTTTTGTCTGCGGCACTAGATAAACCGCATCAGGGTTTGCTGCCTTGACTTTTGTTACTTGAGTCCTGAAATCAGTGTCTTCAGGGTTGTATGTCTCATCTGCAACAATCTGGCCGCCTAGCTTTTCGAAGTTTTCCTTAAAGACTTTTCTCAAGCCTTGGGAATAATCAGTGGTTTCTGATATGATTGCAGCCTTTCTGAATTTCAAGTCATTGTATGCATAATTGGATGCAACAACTCCAGCATAAGCGTCGCTTGGGCTTAATCTAAAAACAAAGTCGCCTCCTTTGGTTGTTATGTCAGGAGAAGTTGCGCTTGGAGAAACCATAACTACTTTGTTTTCATTAGCCAAAGGCGCTGCTCCAAGAGTTTCGCCTGAGCATACCCCTCCGATAATAACCTTGACCTTGTCTATGTTGATTAGTTTTTGAGCAGCCGCATTTCCGTCTTTTGGATTACACTTGCTGTCTTCATAAACTAGCTCGAGTTTTCTTCCACTTACACCGCCTTTTGCATTAATCTCATCTGCTGCGTATTTTGTTGTCTTCTGAATTGGAATTCCATAAGCTGCTGCATCGCCTGTTAAAGGATACATAACTCCAATCTTGTAAGTGCCTTGCGGTTGAGTAGTCTTTACCTCGCCGCCGCTTGGCTGTGGAACTTGCTGCTGTACTTGGCATGCAGACAGAATTAAAACAAACAATGTTAAAATTGCTAATATTGCCTTTTTCATTAAAACACCCCCAAAGGTTTTATTTTCTATATGGTATTGTAAGAGATATTTAAAAGTTTCGGCGAGATTTTTGGTGTTTTGGGTAAGATAGGTAGTAAATTATCTCACCATTTTAATTGTCTCAATAATGCATTAAGTCTTGCAACTCTGTCATCATAATGTTCATTTGGTCCTCGTCTTGTGAAGAACTCTCTTGCTTGTTCTAACTTATCCAAGTATATTTTAGCGATCTTACCTACCTCGTGTGGAAATGCCGCTTGGAATTCAGGAATGAAAAGAAGATTAGTTGTTCCAAATAGATTATCTCCATTGTACCCCATAGCTAGGCCTAAAGCAAGATTATCTTCTAACCCATGCTTAGAAGTTGTAAAATTACTGACAGCATTTTTTAACTGTTCTGGAAAACTGGAAATATACGGCCCACGCATATTCGACTGCAGTGCCAACATGTTTAAGTAACCCAAATCTTTTACAATTTCAGGATCAACTGACTCAATGATTTTCTTTCTGCTTGCAATTATATCCTCATTAGTGGGAACATCAACTCCCAGCTCTTGGATGTATTCCTGTGAACATAAAGATAGGTTATCATCACCACAAATCAAATGAAAGTTAGGTCTTTTTGCTAATCGTTTAGCCTCCACGCTACTTAATCCATCTTGTCTTCCATCTGATATGGCCTCAATCAACCAATTATCACTGAAAAAACGACAACCAGAAACTGCGTATTTTCTGCTCAATTGAGTATAAATTCTTAATGCTTCAATGTATTTAGCTTCATTTCCCGGCATTTGCAGATACAAAAACGTCTGATATGGACTTAATCCTAAGCCTAATTTTGACTTTATAACTTCATCAATACCATCAAGAATAAAGGAAGATTGTTTCATTGAATGCTTCGGATCTGCAAATTTTTTCAATAAAGGATAGTTCCCTATGGTTGCCTCTATTTCTGGCTTAAATCCTAGCTTTGCTTCAGCTTCCATTGCTAATTTTTCTAGTTCTGATTCTTGCATTCTGACCATCTTTTATCTAAAGAGTTATATTCTACCTATTGTCACTACTTATTAATAACTAAGATACGAAAGTAATATATTAAACTTTCTCTTATTTTTTAACCATTTTATAGAAATATTTATAAATTAAAACATATTTCGGTTAATAATATGGAAAAAACACAACTAAATTAGTCAACAATGTACTATTAGAATTGGTCCTACCTGAAGAATATTCCATTGCAAACAATAACATTTATATATACACGGATATTTATATATCCTAAATGGCAAACCAGCAATTAATAAGGAAGCTTGCAGAGTCTGAGGAATTAGCAGTTCCTGCTCTATTCAAGCCTGTGCAGTTCAGCATCATAAAAAAACTAAATTTAGGCAAAAAGCTAACAGAAAATGAAAAAAGGTATTTAAGGGGAAAAATGGGAAAGAAGCTTATAGCTTTGGAAGAGCTGGAAAGCAAACAAGCCCCTAGCGAAAGCATAGCCATTTTCCTCAATTGCATCGGATCTTATTATATTACGGGGCTGGAAGCATTGAAGCATAACGGCTATGGATGGTATTTTGAGCCAAAATCGGCAGAAGTAATAAATACAAAAATAGAGGGGTCATTGAAAATATCCGGCGCCATCTTTAAATTCATCAGGGTAAAATCCATAGAAAAACGTGAATATTTAATTGATGAGAAAACTGGATTGAAGTATGCTGCAAACGAGCAAATTTTTAATGATGCAAAAATGACAAAAAACGAATATGTCAAAAATGTGTGGATGCAAATGCTCTCAAGATACGGAAAAATGTTTGTGAAGAATTATGAAAAGTTCAAGCAATTAATTCCAAAAGAAAAAATAATAGATTACTCAAAATTTGGAGTTTAAATGGTTAAAGTACTAGATATACTGCAAGAATTTCTGGTTGAAATAGAGAAAAATAATCCCTATAGGCTGATAGGAAAAGGAGGAACAATATTGTCCTTGTTTTATTTGAATAGGCACAGGGAATCAGAAGACTTGGATTTTGACACAATATTAGACAGAAGCAACTACAGGAACATAGAAGCTTTTTTCATCTCTATACTTGAGAAGCTCAAGAGCAAGGGGCTAATTAAAAGCTATAGCAAAGGCAAAAGCGGGCACTGAAAGAATCAGAGATTAAAAATTTTGTTGAAAAATTAGCTAGAGATTTAAGAATTATTAAAAATAAGATAAGCTGAAACTATGAACGAAAAAATAAAGCTTGACTTAACAGACAGAAAAATCCTGGCAGAGCTGGACAAGAACTGCCGAATACATAACTCCATTCTGGCAAAAAAAGTCAACAAGTCAAGAGAAGCCGTAAAATACAGAATCCAGCAAC
>CAZLGX010000124.1:0-4062 GCA_964559395.1 uncultured Methanosarcinales archaeon | reverse complement strand
CCATATCTTTTGCCAACCAAAGCAGCCGTCATATCGCCAAATGTAGTCATAAGCAATGCAGCCAAAGCAATCTTGTGGTCAAACACAGCAAGGGAGATTATTGTTGCTGAAAGGAAATAAATAACTCCGTACATCCTATTTTCTTCTTTTGGCCTTATGAATCTTGAGAAAAAAGGCATTTTCCAGCCAAGCTCAAGCCTGAAATACTCAAGTATGAGGAACACAATAAGCAATGCAACAAGTGCAAGCAATGCCACCTGTTTTGCAAGGACTGGCGTGTAGCCTAATGCAACAAACTTGTCTTCTATAAAGAAATAAACAGCCAGAACAATCAAAATAGTGATATGTATTATTTTCCTTCCAATCTCGTTAAAGAATCCCCATGCCATAATAGTTGCTTTTGCAGCTCAATATAAATAAGTTTCTATGGATAGATTTTTAAAAAAGGATGCACAACTCCATAAAGACCAATTCATGGAATTAGTTGAACTTGTCCAAAACTCTATTAGAACATTGAAGAATTTGACAGGCTACATTCAGAGTAGGTCTTGCTATATATTAGGTTCTTTTACTCTTTACTTATCTGCTTTAGCTTGTAACGGTAAAAATGCCAGTAACATATCCCCAATTTATCCAGACAATCCTGTAAGTCCTGCTTATACTCTTGTTTTTCCACAAGGAGGCGAAACTTTTGAAGTCGGATCAAGATATATGGTGAGATGGACCAGTAAAGATGTTCCAGAAGATTTGTTGACAGATGTAAGACTTGTAAACCCAGATGGCGTAAGAATAAAATTAGCAACAAGTACAAACGATGGTGAAGAGTTAATAACTGTCCCAAATGTTTCTCAAGATATGCACAAAGTCGAGGTTGGAACAACATTAGACACAAAAGTAAAGTCAAGTCAAAGTGGTAGCGTTGTCATAGTACAAGCACAAAATCCAGAACCAATACCACAAACTATTGAAATTTTAGCAGGTGCTGGAGATGTTGCAAGACTGGACAGGCTAGAAGGTGCTGTAGCGACTGGTAAAATACTTCAAACTATTCCAGGAAAAAAATTTGGGACCGGAGATATGCAGTATGATGATGGTACTTTAGAAGAGTTCTTGAGCGGTTTCGATAAGACTCCATGGGGTTTATTTAGAAATGATATAATAACAGTGCTTGGAAATCATGAATGGCAAAGGCAACGTGGAATTGGATATTATGCTTATTTTGGTTCGAGAGTTCTAGGTCCTGATGGGCTTGGTTATTATAGCACTAATATAGGAGCTTGGCATTTAATAGCTCTTAATAGCAATATTGATGCAGGTCCTAATTCTCCCCAAGTACGTTGGCTATTTCAAGATCTAAGCTCTAACAATAGACCATGCACTTTAGCGCTTTGGCATCATCCTGTAATAAGTTCTGGCGAAAATGGTGACCAGCCACAAATGGCCTATATTTGGGGCATACTTTATGATTTTGGTGTTGAGTTAGTTATTAATGGACATGACCATTTATACGAGAGATTTGCCAAAATGGGCAAAAGATTAGAACTGGATAATCGGTTTGGCATAAGAGAGTTTATTGTTGGTACTGGCGGTCATTCTTTATACAGATTCTTAAGGATTAAATCAACTAGTGAGGTGAGATATAACAGCACATTTGGTATTCTGAAACTTACACTTATGCCCCGAGGTTACACTGCAGAATTTATCCCAGTTGAAGGTCCTTATAGAGACTTTGTACAGGATTCATGTCACGAATCATTAAGTAATTTGAATCTCGAGACAAGCTTTAGTATACTACCAACTCCACAAGAGATAGTTCATGGTTCTTACAAGCGCTCAATGATGGGGAAAGAACATACTGGAAAAAGGATTTTACCATTTTAACTCTTATTAATTAAATACGGCTGCCGGGAATCGAACCCGGGTATCAAGCTTGGGAAGCTCGAATCTTAACCACTGGATCACAGCCGTATAGGTGATATGAATTTTCTTTTAGTCTTAAATTTTTTCATTGGCATTTGATAACAAAACTGAAATCCAATCACAAAATTTAAATATTAACTTCTTCAAAATTTTGATTAAAAGGTGAAATTATCGAAAAAAATACTGATGTAAAAATAAAGTGCTACAAATGCGGCAGTGAATATGCTATGGGAATGATAAGGATGGACCCCAATGGCAAAAATCTTGTGTGCAGGAACTGCCTTGAGAGAAAGCCAGTACAAAAACAAGAAGTAAAATCTTCTGCAGAAACAAAACCTAAACAAGAAGAAAGCCATATGAAAGAATATTTTTGCAAGGAATGCAAGTACAATTTCAAGAGGGCAAAACATTTAGTTGTAAGCACTTGTCCTTACTGCGGCTCTGGGAAAATAATGACAAAAGGCAGCACTGCTAGGATAATTGCAGATGCCTTTAGAATGAAAGGTGACTAATATGCAGGAAATAATGGTGTCATGCAAAAAGTGCGGGAATAAGGCTTCTTCCTCTTCTTTAAAGCTTGATTTGGACTTGAAACTTGTTGTTTGTCCTGAATGCATAAAGAATAAGCACATACATAAAGAGATAGAGCAGGAAGTTTCGCATAAGAAAGAGGCTCCGCAAGTTGAAGAACACCAGCCAACTAAAGTAGGACATACGTGCACTTCATGCGGCTACAAGTTTAAGATTGATTTAGAAACAAAAATTCCGAAGCATTGTCCTTATTGCAATGCAAGAGTTATGAATTTCTAAAATAGAAAAGTTTAAATACTTACGTTTGTATACAAATGTAAATGTTAGTTTCAAACACCTCAACGCTTGTGCTATTAGCTAAAATAGATTGCTTAGAGGCTTTTATCAGCATATCGCCAAGTATTGTGATACCTACTCAGGTAAAAGAAGAGGCATTATTTGAGAAAGATTCGTATTATGCAAAATTAATTAAAAAATTTATCCAACTTAAAAAAATTGTAATATTACCTGTCGATAAAACTCAAATAAATGAGATAATGTCAGAATTTAAGCTTGATGAAGGAGAAGCAGCTGCATATGCTTTATTTGACAATAGAAAACATAAAGCTATATTAACTGATGATGGAGAGCTTATTAAACTTTGTAAATTGCAAAAAGTTCCATTTATCTGTGCAATGGCTGTTGTTATATTATTATTTGAACTGAAAAAATTATCCAAAAAAGAAGCGTTGGATAAATTGTGGGATTTGCATAAAATTGGCAGGTATTCGGAAAAACTTTATGAGCGTTTTAAATCGGAGGTAGGATAAATGGAAACTGTATCATCGCGTCTGGATTTGGAAACGATTAATCTTTTTGGAAAGATTTTGAAAGAAAAACGCTCTGAAGTAGTCAGGGAGCTGGTTGAGTCTGGAAAGAAACATAAAGCAGTTGAGCTTTACAAAATGAAAAAAGTTAGTTTAGGCCTAGGCGGAAAGCTTGCGGGAGTATCATTAAGCGAATTTATTGACTTGCTTAAAGAGCATAATGTTGACTTGAATTTGGAAAAGGAGGATGTTGAGCAAGCCCTTAAGACTGCAAGAAAAGTGTTTCTATGAACTGGTTTTTCGGGAGATATTTACGGGCGCATGGAAGGTATTTGAAATAAAAACAAAAATATTGTCCTTACTGCAATGCAAGGGTTATGGGGTTTTAGATTATATTGTTACATTTTTGTCAAAAAACATAAAATTTAAATAAAAGTAACACTACTTCTGGAATATGAAAGTTATTAAATATGAAAATTACTATTACTTGTCGCATTCTTTTAGGTCTGACGGCAAAGTAGTCCATAAACAAAAATATCTTGGAAAAGAATTGCCGGCAAATATGGAAGAGTTAAAAGAAGGGTTTCTTCACGAATGCATGCAGGAAGGCATATTTAATAAATTAAGAATTATTCAAAAAAATTTCTCTAAGGAATGGAAGAAATATCCGGAGTCTATCAAGAAAGAGATGCTTATTGACTTGTCGATTTTCTTTACTTACAACACAAATGCGATAGAAGGCTCAACGATAACATTGCATGAGACAGAGGAGATAATAAGGAGGAAAATAGCGCCAAACAAGCCA
>CAZLGX010000123.1:0-4067 GCA_964559395.1 uncultured Methanosarcinales archaeon | reverse complement strand
CTGCTTTTACAAAGCGAAGCCTAATTATGGCGTTGAAGTTGTAAGTGAAACAAATCCAAACACAAGAAAAGTATGCTGCTGCGTTAATGGAGAAACAACCCCTTCTGCAAATATTTACTACCAGCCAAATGACGTTGACACAAAACTTCCTGACGGATTTAAGAAACTAGTTCATGAAGCAAAAGACGGCACTGCACCGACAACTTTTGAAGACATGAAATTCAGCTACAGGTATTCAAGAATCGGCTACTTGAACAAGAAATACAATCCAAACAGATACATATCCGGAAGAGACCAGCCTGCATGCTTTGGCCAGGACAACCAGTTCTATAAATTATTTGGAAAAGAAGAAAATCTTGTCATAATAAATCCATTCAAGCAGGACACAGCAACATTGCAGTGCGCTTATTTGACAGGCATAAATCAGAGGCTGGCTATGTACAAGAACATAATGTCTGCAATGTCAAATTGCCTGATAGACATAAGAAAAGACGGAAGAGCCGATGCAGGGACTTGCAAGGAATTATTTACGCAGCATGTATGCGGTTTGATATGGCAGCTTGTTAAATTCTTCCAGGACGGCTGCACTCCTGATTATGAAGGAGATGATTCAGAGGGCAGAGAAGCTGCATTTGGAGAGAAAATAAAATTAGGCTTGAAAGGAATTTCACAAGGCATAACAGAAGCGCAGCAGGAAATGTCAGAAGAATACCAAAATGTAAAATTAAACAATCTTTTGGGCATAGGCCAGGGAGGAGTTGCAAGAAAAGTCTGCCTTGCTGCATTCGGATACGATTGGGATTTGTCAGCAAGGAATTTGATTGATGCGGCTTATACATCGCCATTTGCCACCCTAGTGCAGCCAATTACAAGATCAAGAGAATTCCTGACGATTGATCCACAAACATTAAGGGCCAGGTACGAGTACAGGGCTTCTTGGATTGTAAATCCCGGATGTGATTTGGAAAATTATAGAGTGGATTTGGCTTGCGTAAGCAGAAAACAGCTAGACCAGTACCCCAATGATATAAACTGCGGAGCTGTTGGAGCGCCTTCAATAGCAACAGTTGGGCAAGCTCCTTTCACAGGAACATCAACAGCATATAATCAATGCGATTGTTTGAATCTTGCTGATGAGCAAACAAAATCATTCTACTTAGTGCCGAGGCTCAAACAAAACCAATTGTCAGATAAAGCCTATCATGATGTTATTGATTCCTCTTATAGATACGATCACCTTAAATTCACCTTAAGAACGGACAGAAGAATAACTCCCGAGATGCAAAAGAACTGCTTCCCGCCAGGGCATGAAAATGGGGTTTTCTACAGGCCGATAATTGACAAGACTGCAAGAGACATTGTGGACTGCACAGTTGATCCGTTGTCTGGGGTGTTTAAGTGCGACCAAGGAACTTCTTTCTTTGCAAGCAAGGGAGTTGCGCAAATTCTTGAAATTAGAATTAATGATATAAACCCGGATACAGCAAAAAAAGAAGAGCTGGAATTCCAGTTCGGCAAGCCTTTGTATGTAAGCGCGAGAGTAATGAAAACAGGCAAGCCAAAATGCTTAAGAGTATCTATAACGCCTGATGCAATTCAGGACAGGTTTGAAAAAATAGAGCTTGACGGCATAAATGAAATAGGCCCGATAGAAATCACAAGCCAGTTGGATATCACAGGAAGGGGCAATTACGAATCTGCCGGCATACCAATTGAGCTTGAATCCCAAAATAACCAAAATATTGTAACAATTGAAACAAAGTTTATTGACGAACTAAATCCAGACACGAAGCAAGAAACAATATACAGCCTAGATGATAGGGTAAATATTGACGGTTTTGATATTGACTTGCAAGGACCAGAATACTTCAAGAATTTGCCAAATGATCCTAATATAGAAAATGATAAAGTGAATACTCCGCAGGTTCTGATAAAAAGGAGAGCTGGGCAGATAATAGAAAAAATAATTTTAGAAGGCAAAATAATTAGGATTGAGAAAGAAGGCGCGATTGTAATAATAAGGAACGTCAATTACCTTAAACAAGATGCAAAATACCCAGGAACAGACAGGAATATGTGGACAGGCGGAGGCACTATACGGATTTATCCCCAGCAGCAAAGCGCAGGCACGCAGCAGACAAAGACAATTACTTTTGGCATTTATAACATGAAAGAGGGCAAAGACAATGTTTATGACTATAACGACTGCAATATAAATGATCCTGTGGTTGTTAAGCCTCCTTACAAAATCCTAGTAAGCAAGCAAGGTGTCTCATCAGAATTGCTTCCTCCGGTAATTGGAACTCCTGAAATCAGGCAGCGTGTGCAAGTGATAGGGCAGCCTGTTGAAATTTCTGCTAGAGTAACACCTGCTAATAGAATTGATAAAGTCGAGATTGAAATAAATGGACCCGATGGGCAAAATGTACTCCGAGAGTTCATGAGTGGTGTAGGAGATATTTTCACCAAAACTTTCCCGACGGACAGCAGGCCTGCAGGTGTTTACACCGGAAATATCAAAGCAACAAGCAAGAAAAGCGCTGAAGGCAAGGAAGGCGCAACAAGCGACCAGAGATTTAGCTTTCAACTGAAACCACCAGCAAATCCTAGGCAGTAATATGGCAAAAAACATAATCCTATCTTCTTTAAGAGAATCCTTTTCCCTGATTTGGAAAAACAAATCATGGATTGTATTCTTAGCTGTTATTCAAATTGGGTTTTTTGCCGTGATTTTTAAATTCAGCAACATTTATCTTCCCAAAGTGCTTGAAAATGCTAAAGCAATGTCAAATTACATATCAAATCAGAATTTTGATGAAGCCTCAATGACAGAAAGAGTTTTGCAGCAGCAAGACATTCTTGGCGAGGATCCAATGGCTTTAACAAGATATTTTGAGGGTGTTATCAAAAATTTCAGGATTTATCTTGCTTATCTTTTTATTTTCATTTTAATTTTTTCTTCATTCTTATGGAGCATAACGCATAAAATAACTCATAAGATTGGTTTAAGGCAATTAACGAAAAATTTTTACTCAATTTTTATTGTCTTGCTTTTTTATCTTGGTCTTATCTTTCTGTTTTTCTATTTATTGCTAAATATATCTTTCAGCCAAGCTGTGCTGCAAGGCTCTAAGATTTTTATGAAATATATACCATTTCTGATTTTTTCAATAATACTTGCTTACTTTATGTTTGTGTCTCTTGCTTTGTCAAGTAAAAGCGAAATTAAAGAGCTTGTTCAGAAAACTTTGACGATTGGAATCAAGAAAGTGCATTATATTCTTTTGGTTTATTTTATCAATATACTACTGTTTATCCTTTCAATTTTCTTAATGGCTTATTTTATTGACAGGAATTTTTTTGTTGTTGTTTTAGCGCTAATTTTATTTATGTTTAGCTTTGTTTTTGCGAGAATATTTATTGTTAGTGTCGTAAATAAGTTAAAAGAGATTTAGAATAAATGTTTTTATATTTTTATTTATTTTCAATCCGTCGCTTCGCGACAATAATTTGTGCTCGGGCTCGCTGTTGGTACACACGCTCGCCCTCGCCTATATATTCAATAAAGAAATCAATCAACGGATTACTTCCATCACTAATGCAGCAAGAAGTCGTTGAGGATTTTTAATAAAATTTTTTAATGAATTTATTTTTATTGAATATTCTATTATGATTATGCAGCTTCTGCACTTGCTTCTGCCTGTCCTGGTTCTGCAGATTCGCCTCTAGTTTCTCCAGAATCTTCTGGACCTGCTTTGGCATCGCCATCATTTCTTGCGTCTATTTCTGCCGTTCTTCCACCATATTCTGATTTGCCGAACTTGTCTCTGGCATGGAGGGCTTTCCCCTTTTCACCCTCTTTGCTTCTTCCTGCTTTGGACAGGTATTTCGATATTGAAGTTATTTTAGAGTCTGCGCCAGTCGTGGCAGCAATGTTTTGAGCAGCATATTCACCGACATTGTTTTCTACTATTGATTCCAAACTTTCAATTCCTTGTCTTGCAAATCCTCCATAATCTGCTGGAGTACTATCAATTTTCTCTTGCTTAAATGCCGCCATCCTCTTC
>CAZLGX010000122.1:0-4095 GCA_964559395.1 uncultured Methanosarcinales archaeon | reverse complement strand
AGAGCAGAAATTGGTTAAAGTTAAGTTAATCTGATTTTGCCAAATGTTTGTTTAAAATCTCATTTTAAGCGAAGCCGAGAAGAAAAGCCCCCTTTTTGAGTGTAAAGTCGTAGGGCATTAGATGAACTTTTGAATAGAGTAAATTTTAAATAGAAGTTGGAAAAAGGATTCCTATGCAAGATTTATTGAATTTTTTGCCAGAAGAGAAAAGAAAAATTCTTTTGCAGTATCCATTCGTTCATAGGTTTTTAGAGGGTAAACTAAAATTTAAGGTATTTTTGGAGGATTTGGAAGCTTTTAAACAAGATTTGATGAAAAAAGGAATAACAGAATCTGATATTAGTGCTCTAAGAGGCTCTATTCTTAGAAACCATTTACTAGCACATATAGAACAAATCGGAAAAGAATATAATTTTCAGTCATCATTCGGAATTTTTCCAGAGGATAATAAAGCGTTTCTTACAATGTTAGATTACTATATGAATAAAATAAAATGTAGACTACCTAGCAAGATTAATGCTATGGATTTTGGAAGCGGCCATATGCCTTATGCCGACGGATTGGGATTTTTCCTTATGAGATATGGAAGAAAAAATAAATCTGATAGACAAGTAAATTTTTTGCTGATAGAGCCCGCCGGAGATGCAATAGGACCTGGAGGAGTACGTGGACTTTTATCCTTTGATGAAATGTGGGAATGGGTTAAAAGCAAAGATGATATAAAGAATTACTTAATCAGAAATGGATGGCAAAAATATTATTCAAAATTTAACTTTGTTGCGATGTTCGCCTTGGGTGGATATGGTTTATATGTTGCAAAGGGTCTTGATTATCTAAGTCCGATTATTCAAGCAATAAATGAGGTTATGAAAAAGGATGGACTATTGGTAATAACAATAACCCCCGGAGGTCAAGACAAAATTCAGGCAATTAAGGTTTTAAAGACAAACAAATATGAGATTTTGTTAGGCGAAGACAACATTTATGAACCATTTATGACTGAATTAGGATATGCTCATGAATTCATCATTATTGCGAAATATAAAGGATGACGTAAGCGTTGGGGTGGGTGGTCGGGGGGATTGGACGGGGGCTGGAAGGAATTTGATTTCGTTAATGGATTTTTAACTTTTTGAAGTCAAATCCATAAAAAACCCAACTTTCAATCAAATCATCTGGATAAATTCTCAAAAAGGGGGCTTTGAATGGTCTATTTGATTATTTTCCTACATGAAAATATCAACTAAAATATATTGGCGGGAAAAAAGTGCGTATAATACGGATTACAGGAAGTCCGCAGGTTTTTAAAATGCGAACATTTTTATATTCCTTAACATAAGAAAAACCAATGGTTGTTAAGAATATTAAAAAATACCCGAATCCCAATCCAAACGGAAGATTTCTAATTGATTGTCCAGGTTGTAAAGAAAGGAAGGAATATCACGCCAAAGGTTATTGCTACAAGTGTTACAAGAAGTATTTTTGGAAAAGCAAGGAGATTAAATGTAAAAGCTGCGGGAGATTAAGGCCCCATAAGGCGTTCGGGCTTTGCGGTGGATGCCATACAAGACTACATCACTATGATTTAACCTTAAGCTATAATGCCAGAAAAGATCATAATATAAGCTTAGAAAAACTACGCCAAATTACAAAAATATGTGCATCATGCGGCTTCGATAAACTCATTGCCCTGCACCATCTTGATGGGAATAGAAAAAATAACGGCGACAAGAATCTGATCGGTCTATGCCATAATTGTCATAAAATGATTCATACTTATCAATATTATGAGGAAATAAGGGAAAATTTAAGAAAAAAAGGTTTTGATGTTACGCAAGTTCATCCCACTAACTATGTCAAAAAATGAAGAGATGCTGGATAAACTCGAAACAGAGCTCAAAATCAGGGGATTCAGCAAAAGGACTGTTGAATCATATGGGTACCACAGCAAAAATTTCATTGATTTCATTAAAAAAGATCCGAAAGAAGTCAACGAACAAGATGCCAAGAAGTATCTGGCTTACCTAATCTCAGACAAAAAATACAGCCCAAGGAGCGCAAATCTTGCCTTAAGCTCTCTCAAGTTCTTCTACAAGGAAATATTGCAAAATCCAGCCTTTAATGAGGTTAAAGCGCCAAAGCTGGAGAAAAAGCTTCCTACAGTTCTGACAAAAGATGAGATAAAGAAACTTATTAACGCTGTTGATAATCCCAAGCACATACTTCTTATCGAGTTTATGTACTCTTCCGGATTAAGAGTCAGCGAATGCGTTAATCTAAAAATCGATGATCTTGACTTAAGCGAAAAGATGGGCAAGATAAGGCATGGAAAAGGCAACAAAGAGAGGTACATCATACTCTCAAACAACCTGATTCAGCATTTTAACGACTACGTATCAAAAAAGAAAGACAATAGCCAATATGTTTTCTCGGTAAATGGAAGGCCTATAACTGTGAGGCAGGCGCAAAAAGTTGTCAAAGAAGCTGCAATAAAAGCCAAAATCAAAAAACGGGTTTTCTGCCATGCATTAAGAAGCAGTTTTGCAACGCATTTGCTTGAAGCGGGCACAGATATACGAGTAATACAAGAGCTTTTAGGACATTCTGACTTGTCAACAACGCAGATTTACACGAAAGTATCAACGCAACAGCTAAAGAAGGTAAAAAGCCCATTGGATGCATTATGATTGCCTATAAGTCTTTGGCTCAGGCGTTATTCTGTCAAAAATTTCTATGAGCCAGTAATATAGCGGAAAAAAGACGATAATTCCAAGCAATGTATAAAAATCCATCCTGATCACATTATAGACAATAGGGGTAAACATTACCAAAAGGTAAGTAACCCACCTTATCCTGCCGATAAAATAAACAAGCTTATGGGTTTTTATGCCAAGCATTATCACATAAAATCCGTAAGCAAAAACCCCTAATGAAACTATAATTTTCAGAAAAACCCCGAATGTAAGGCTCCGAATAACCCCTTCTATGTAAAGCCTGTACATGTATCTTGTCCAGTCAATGCTAGCAAATATCGCGATTGCGCCGTTGCTTATGGCATTCCCGAATGATGTCCCGCGCTTTTCCTGAAAAAATTCTGTAAAGAACCAGTTGATCCATATTGGCACAATGATCCACCACATTTCAGGCTCTTTCAATGGAGCTGCGAAAATCGATAGCCAATGCAAAAAGAAATTCCATATAGGCAAAAGTATGGAGGATATGAAGCTGGCCATGATTATCTAGCAAATCACGTGAACAGGAACTATAAAATTATATCGTTTCCAAAGGCGCTTAAACCTTTTAATCAAATCCTAAAATAATTAAATCAAAATTAAAAGAAAATTCAAAACCCAAATTCCATCAAGCTCAATTGGAGTATGTTCTCTTTGGCCTGCAAAGTCTTGAATTCAGGATCAAGCCTCAAATGCGGCTTTGAGTTGAAGTAGCGCTTTATTATCGGCACTCCTTTTTCTATTATTGATGTAATGTAGTTTCCTGCCAGCTGTTCTGAAATGCCAAGCTTTTCAGCTATATCTGCATAAGTAACGCTGCCTTTTTCTTCTTCAAGAGTGTAGATAACCAAGAAGACTTCTTGCTCTCTCCTGTTAAGCCTCTTGACATCAAAATTGTTTCGCTTTGCAGCAGGCATTCCGGCTGATTCCAAAAACATATGGATTTGGTCTACTCTTTCGCTCAGCCTGTCAAGCTTTTTTTCAATCTCCCCAATGCACTCGTAGTTTGCCGCTATCTCGTTTGTGTTTTCGTTAATTGCCTGAAGATGCTCGTCAAATTCCTGCCTTATCCTGGCAAATTCCTGCCTTAAGCTTTTGCTGATTGGCGCTAATTTTAGATTAATGCCTCTAAGAAATATTTTCCTCAAAATTGCAATCACCCCGAAATTTTTGGTTGAGTGGTTGTTTAAATAGATTTCTATTTTTCAGGTTTTCTTCAACATTTTCAGAAGATAGTGCTTTTCCTTGCCTTGCTTTATAACAGCAATTTCGTCTGATTGCTCTATTTCCTCCAGCAGCCTGTAGAAAGAGCTTTTTGAGCACAAATCCTGCTCGTCAACTACAATTTCTTTAAGCTGCAGGG
>CAZLGX010000121.1:0-4149 GCA_964559395.1 uncultured Methanosarcinales archaeon | reverse complement strand
AGTTGATAGAAAGATTTATATATATGATATCATTATATATATATTTGCTTATAATAAGTATATAAAATGACAAAAGCTGTAATGCCAAAAAAGAGGCTAATCACAGAAAAAGGTAACTTCATAGAAATTGTAGCTTGGAAGATTCCAAAATCAAAACATTATTCGGAAGGTCTAAAATATTCATTCACTTTCGTGCATGAAAATAAAAGAGCAATCGCATTTGATAATTTCAATAATGAAGGGCATCACAAACATTATTCAAACAAAAAAGAATCTTATAGGTTCAAGAGTTTGGAAGAAACTTCGAATCAATTTTTTAAATTAGTTGAAGAATTTGAAAAGGCGCAAGGCAACGCAAAATGAGTCATTTTGCTGGGCCCCTAGTCTAACTCGGAGATGATAAAAATGATTAAGACAAAAGAATTAAAATTGTACATAGAGGACACAAGTGAATTTAAGAAAAAAGTAAGGGAAGAATTAAAAGCGATAGACAGTGGTAAAGCAAAAAAATTGAAAGAGGATAGCATTAGTTTCCAATCTTTAGATCAGCTTAGGAAATTTTTGACCCATAAAAGACTAGAATTATTAAGAGTTATTAAACATAAAAAACCAAAATCTATATACGAACTTGCTAAATTAGTCAATAGAGCACCAGAAAATGTCAATACAGACATAAAATTCTTAGAGCATCTAGGTTTTGTTGAAGTGGCTAAAGTAAAGGAAATTAGAAAAAAACTAGTCCCAGAAGTCAGCTATGATAAAATGACTCTGGAAATATCGGTTTAATTAAAAAATCAAAACAATAAAATATCCAATAAAACATCCCAGGGTAAGCATCGGCATTGCCGGATAAAACTTGTTCTGCTGTCCTTTGACTAATAAAAATAGCAAGGCAAATGTTGCAAGTACTGGTATTATTAAGGTTTTTATAAAGCCAATTAAGATAGTTTCTTTGAGCATTAAACTTTTCATTACGACTCCAGCAAAAATCAGCGTAAATCCAATATCGCCGCCGCCTAGGACAGCAACAGAGCCCTTTAGTTTTTGTTTTGAAGTTTTTTGCCGCGATGAAGTTTTTATTGCAATTTTTTCCATTTGATAAGGAATAAACAACCCAGCAAAGACTTTTGATTTTGACTGGAACTGTGCAAGCTTTACCATGTGCTTTGTCTTGTACACTGAAATGTAATCGTAAACAGATACTATTATGAGAAGCATAAATGCAGCGAACAGATTAAATATGTTGACAACAAAAGCAGCTAAGCCGCCATAGATAAACACCTCGGAAATGTTATGAACCAAGGGGTTGGGCTTGTACAGGCGCCAGAATGATATTACTATAGCGAGCAGTCCTGCGGTTATTGGGTTAATAAAAGCTGCAAATGCAATCGCCAGGGTAAGCGTAACAGAAAAGAAGAAGATAATTTTCCAGAGCAATATGATGTTTGTTTTTATTATGAAAAGAAGCAATAAAGTTCCAATCAAGATTGCTATTGCTATGTAGATGAATGATGTTGATTGGTTTTGAACCTGAGGCCTTTCCAAGCCGTAAGGCAATTCCTTCAGAACGACAGTTTGAGTTTCAATGGTTTTCTTGTGGTCTATGTATTGGTTAACAATAAGCAGGCCTATAACTTGCGCCAAGAAGAAGAAAAGTGTTAAGGCAACAGTGACTTTAAGCGTGTGCTTCATTTTTTTGATAGAATTTTATTTATTTAATAAGTTATGGTTTTGACAAGTTTAAATTAAAATTAAATTCTCTTATATAATAAGATATTTTACTTTAATAATATGAAAATCTAACTTATATAATAGGAATTTTTCTTATATGACAGGAAAATTATCTCTTATAGTAAGCTAAATACTTATAAAATAAGATTAAAATCTGTAATAATAAGAATAAAACTTATAAAATAGGATAATTTTTCTTATATAATAAGATATTTATATTCAGTATGCAAAAATTAGCAAATTTTTTTTAAGTTTATATTGAAAAATAGAAAGATTTATATAATAGTTTCTTACATGATAAGATAAATGAGGAACAAAATTGTTTTTAATTGATGCGAACACAAAAATAAACTATCACGCTACTTTCTATAGTCTTACCGTTGGGGGACATTATCTTCGAATTCCTTGATAACCATCCCCAAAAAATGTTCCCCAACAATTTGTCTTTGCGCTTAAGCTAGAGACAGGCCTATAAATTGCAATTTAAAAAAGAAAGTGCGGAAAATGCAAACATCGGTAGTATTACTTCTAAGTTTAGGGATCTTTCGAAGGAAGAGAAGATTGAGCTGATTTCTCGTTTAATTTATGAGCTTAAGATACTTCACGAGGTAACAGACCAAGAAATATTGCATAAAAAAGATGTTTTGATTCCTGTTGGAATATTCTCAAATGATTTGCTGAGTTGCCTTGAAGCAATTGTAAAATATATGAAAGAGAACTTGAAAATGAGGTTTTCTAAGACTGCAAAACTGCTCAACAGGAGCAACAAAACAATTTGGGCAACTTATTCTAAGGCTGCTAAAAAAATGCCTTCTCCTTTTACCGATGTTTCAAAGCAAATAATGATTCCTGTTTCTGCAATTTCAAACAGATTATATTCGACTCTTGAAAGCGTTGTCGGATTTATCAAGGATTTGGATTATTCAAATCATGAAACCGCTGAAATGCTGCATCTTGATGACAGGACAATCTGGACAATTTGGGACAGAGTGAAAAAGAAAAGAGGCATGAAAACAGAATGAAAAGAGTAATAGCAGATACAAACTTTTATGGATTATTAGCAAAAGACAGTGATAGATCGGATATAGTTAACGATATAAAGACCAAAAGGATTTTAACCATTTACGGATTTAAAATAATTAGAAACGAGTTAAGGGATGTTCCTAGAAAAATTAAATTTGAGGGTAAAAACCTTAGAATAGACTTACTAAATCTTTACGATGAAATTGCGGGAGAGCATAATCTCAAATTTACTGAAATTGCTGCACAGCGAGCAGATGATTATTACACAGCTTACAGGGAATTTGGCGGATCTAAATCTAAAAATGATATCATCGATGATTTTGCCATAGTCGCATGCGCTTCTTTGAACAATCTTGACATTGTTGTAAGCAATGATGAAAGAAGCATGCTGACAGAAAACGCACTTCGGGCTTACAATCTCGTTAATTCTGTAATCAAAAAGAGAACACCTAAATTCATCAGCTATGAGGTGTTCAAGAATATCTTAAGAGGTGAGTCTAATGAACTCGTCTAGAGCTTTTGCATATTTTGGATTCTTCATGTGCTCGTCTATTTCATCGCATACCTTTTGCCACTTTGGCTTAAGCTTGATTTCGTGTTCCATAGGCAAGATTAGGGAAAACCGCTATTTAAACTTTTCGCTTGGAAAAAGAGGCATGAAATTTGAATCAGAATAAAGTGCATAAAATAGAATGGATTATGTTTTTAATAGCTTTAACAATAGTTGGCATAGGAATTTATTACTTAGGGCCGTCAATAACGGGCTTTATAATTAAAGAAGTTAGCTACAGCAAAGACTTGAATCTGGTTGTGACCTCATATGGCAATTACAGTTTAGAGCTTGATGAGATTGGCGAGTTAAAATCATTAAGGGTGGATGGAAGAGTCACAAATTACGGCAAGGCAAGAGTTTACGTTGAAAGCAATGGGATAAGGTATCTGGTGTTCGACAGCACTAGATTAAACAAAAGTGAAGGGAATAATAAAACTTCGTCAAATGACTCCAATTTAATAACTGGACTTGCAGTAAAAGAAGACATTATAAAAAATCAAACTGGAAGCGATAAATACAAGAAGAATAATAATCAAAAACCGAAATGGATTGGTGAGAATAGATTTGTGATATCCGAAACAACTGCAATTAATTTATCGCAACAATTCACTGATGATGATAATGATTCATTGATATTTTCAGCTTCTGAAGTTGAAGATTTGAATATTTCAATAGACAATGAAATACTGACAATAGAGCCCAAATCTAATAAAAACTTCAATACCACAGTTACACTGACAGCGTCTGACGGCATAGATTCAAAAAGCCATACAGTTAAACTTATAGTTATAGTCGAGAAGGAGAAAGTAGTTGAGAATAAAGCTCCAAAATGGAATTCTGAA
>CAZLGX010000120.1:0-4197 GCA_964559395.1 uncultured Methanosarcinales archaeon | reverse complement strand
TAAACATTGGTAAAATCATGGATTATGAAATAAGCGGCATGAGAATGTCCCCTACGCATACACACGAAAGCGACGGCACTATACATTTGGAGAATAACAGGCCATGGCAAAAGCCTGAAACTTTGACGCTTGGCTATTTCTTTAAGGTTTGGGATAAAAAATTCAGCAGCTCCTGCATATTTGAATACTGCAATAATGAAAACGGCACTTTGACAATGACAGTTAATGGCAAGCCAAATTATGAGTTTGAGAACTATGTCATGCAAGACAAAGATAAAATAGTAATTGAATATAAACAATCATAATGACAAGGAAAAACATTTTATTCATATTTTTTATATTAATGCTTCCAATGGCCAATGCAAATGGCGGTTGCATAAAGATAGCGGATGACATACTTGTGCAAATGTCTGTAGCACCACATGTTCCGACTGTCAATGAAAAAGCATCTTTCCTGTTTTCATTCGGCAATGAAAGGGGCCTGATTAGGGAAGAAATAAGCGGAAAAATAAAGATAGTGCAAAACGGCAAGACTTTGCTTGAAAATGACTTCAAGGCTAAAGACGGAATTTTAGACTTAAAGCATGAATTTAATAATCCAGGCCTATACGAAATTTTTTTAGAGTTTAATGTGAATGGCAAGGAATATATGCCGGAAGATTTTGTAATCGAGGTTATTGAAAAACAGGGAAATAAAGGCTACTTAACTAATGTTTTATTTTTGCTTTCTGGTATATTGATTGGAATCTTGTCAGTAAATTTATTCAAGCACGGAAAATGAAAAGCAAAAATATTTTTTCAGTTTTGATTTTAATGATCTTATTAGCTAATATAGTTTATGCGCAGCAAGAGCTGCCTATAGGCTTGCAAAAGCTGAAAGAGCATCAGCTGCAATTGGCATCAAGCATCACATTCCTGCTTGCGTTTTTCGCTGGATTAATCTCAATGACATCTCCATGCGGAATTGCTTTGCTGCCGACATTCTTTTCGGTTGCATTTAAGGACAGGAAAAAAGCCGTGCTGATGACGATTGCATTTTCAACTGGGTTGCTAGCAGCATTTACAATATTTGGATTGATTGCAGGCTTTCTTGGAAATTTTTTTAATGCCTACAAGCTTGCTTTTGCAGTAATCTCTGGCTTTGTCCTTGTTTTTTTTGGAATTTTGTTATTTTTTAATGTCGGATTCAGTATCTTTAGCTTCAAATTAGACTATAGCAAGGAGAAGAGTTTTTTCAGTGTTGCATTGCTAGGGTTTTTCTTCGGCATTGGCTGGACACCGTGCGTTGGTCCGATATTGATTGGAATTTTAGTCTTAGCTGCAAATGCCTCAACAGTTTTAAATGGAACCCTGATGCTGGTATTCTACGGAATAGGCATAGTTGTTCCGCTGATTATATTGGCGTATTTCTCTGACAGATACGACTGGGCAAGCTCAAGAATAATCAGGGGCAAGCAATTTAGCTTTAGTCTGTTAAACAGGCAAATTGTCACACACACTTACAACATAATTGGCGGTGCTTTGCTTGTAATCATTGGCTTATTGATGGTTGCCTTTAAAGGCACATTTTTCTTCCAGACAGAGCTTCCCAAATATGTTCCGTGGTCAATGTCGTTTTGGGGGTATCTTAATGAAGTGGCTTTGGAATCAAAAGTATTTACTTCAACAATCGGAAATGTTATTGGAATATTTATAGCCCTGTTGCTAATTATTTTCATTGTATGGTATTTTACGGGAAAAAAGCAAAATAAGCCTGCATGAACGAAGAAAAGGAATTTTAAGACTTCCCTTCATCAAAGTTTAGTTTTTAAAGACAAAGTTTTCACAATAAATTATATATAAATCTTTTATTTATCGCTGTAAAGGTGATTAAATCATAAAAATTTATCATTTTTTGATTTTATCGATTGCGTCTTTGTTTATTGTAACTGGCTGTACAGCTGATCAAAATCAGCAGTCTATGGAAAACATGAATATGAAAAAAGATGGGAATAGCGATGCAGAATTCAAAGCAATGTGCCAAAATGCAAATTACGAATGGATGTACATGAAGCCGACAAAAGACGGAAAAATAATCAAAGAGGCAGAATCTTGCTGGGGCTGCATGACAGAAGGAATTGAGCATATTTGCGATATGGAAAAATTTGAAGAAATGACAGGAAATATGGAAAACAACATGCATTCAATGCAACACACGGCAATGACAACATATGCTGGCACAAGAAGCTCTGTTGATGTTCATATGTACAAAGTTGGATTTATAAGACCAGATTTGCAGCCAGGAAAAGAAGCTATGCTCAAGTTTACAATAAACGAGCTGCAGTCAAGGAAGCCGGTATCGGACTTAGATATAATCCACGATAAAATAATGCACATTATAATTGTAAGGGAGGACCTAAAACATTTCGAGCATATTCATCCGCAGGCTTCAGGCCAAGGCGTTTATAGTGTACTATTCAATTTTACAGCGTCTGGATTTTACAGAATCTGGATTGATTTTACAATTGAGGGAATGCAGCACATTGTTGATTTTGACATTAATGTTCCGGGCAACGTCGAATCAGAAGAAAAGGATATGTTAAATGGACTTAAAGTTAATTTTATTTCACCAAAAGAAATAATAGCAGGAAAAGAAATTGAATTAAAATTTCAAATTTTTGACAAAAGCAATAAGCCAGTTCCAATAACTGAAAAATTCTTGGCTGCGGATGCCCATTTAATAGCAATCGATGAAACTTTGGAGGAATTCAACCATAATCATGATGAGAATTTTGACATGGATAATAAGATGATATTCGGGCACATATTCACAAAATCTGGAAAATACAGGCTTTGGGTTCAATTTTCAGTAGAAGGACAAACTAGAACGGCAAGTTTTGAAGTGATGGTAGAATGAAGAAAATCTTGTTAATTTTGATTTTTGCAATTTTTGTTATAAGCTGCACTAAGACGGAAGAAGTCCCTAATGCAGTCAAGAATCTTGAAAGATTCAAGTATGTTACTATAGAGCATCCCAACACTAAAGCCCCTTCTTTCATTTTAACAGACAATAATGGAAATAAAGTATCTGACAGCAGTTTAAATGGCAACGTTTACATAATTCAGGGATTTGCTCCAGGATGCAGCTCTTGTGCAAGAGAAATTGCAACTTTGAATAAAGTTTATGAAAAATTCAAGGACAAAAATCTTGAAATTATATCAATTGATATTGGAAGTAATGATATAAATGGAGCTCTCGACACAAAAGAGCAATTTAATGGAGGCAACTGGATTTGGACATTTGACTCTGATGACGTTGCCATAAAATTGGAAATGAGGACTTTGGAATCAACGTATATTATTGACAAAGAAGGAATCATAAGATATAAAGACGAAAGTTTGAGCGACTCAAACATCTTATCACAAGAGATTGAGAAATTGATTTAAAATGACAAACTACGCATTAGTTTCATTGGCATTTTCAGCGGGCTTAATTTCGTTTATGAATCCTTGTGGATTTGCTTTGCTTCCTGTTTACGTCACATATTATTTTAGGAATGAAGGTCTGGAAAAAAGCAGCTTATTGAAAAGAATTTTTGCAGGCCTATTGTTGGGGTTAATGGTAAGCCTGGGATTTGCTGCAGTATTCTCCATTATTGGCATTCTAGTAAGTTATTTTGGAAGAGGACTGCTAAAATATGTTGGCTGGTTTGATTTGTTTATTGGCATAGCATTAGTGATTGTCGGCTTAATATACCTGTTTAATCTAAAGGCAAAAGCATATGTGAACAAATTAACAAATATTGGAGAGCATCTTAAATCCAACAAGATAAGCAACAAATATCTTTCATTTTTTGTTTATGGAGTTGGGTTTGCAATAGCTTCTTTAGGATGTACATTGCCTATTTTCCTGCTGGTTATTACCACATCTCTGAAATCAGCCGGCTTCATAAACGGATTAATCATGTTCTTAACTTATGCCGCAGGCATGAGCTTTTTTATGATTTTATTTTCACTTGCAGTAGCATTATCAAAAACTTTCATAGAAAAAGCCTTAACTAGACTGCTCCCTTACATATACCGACTAGGGTCTGTAATTGTCATAATTGCAGGTGCTTATTTGATTTACAACCAAATAGTGTTTGGAAGATTGCTGGGTTGAGATGGTTCTAAACCTTTTGTGCCAAGAATGTCTGAGGCGTACTTTTACCGAGAAAG
>CAZLGX010000119.1:0-4215 GCA_964559395.1 uncultured Methanosarcinales archaeon | reverse complement strand
TTTCTAGGATATCTTTCTATCTCAGGAAATCTTACTTCAAAAGAATTATAGGTTTCTATGGTAAATGTTTCATCAAAAATGCCAGTGTAATTCAAGACACCCTTAATTGTATGAGTTCCCGGCGGAAATTCAGGCAATGTTATTTCTTTTGAAAAGGTTTGACCAGCGCTTACGTCGCCTAGTTTGAAACTGTATTCCCTATCAGCGATTGTCAAAGTCAATATGGCATTTTTTGCTGCAAAACTCACATCTCTATTAATAACACTTACCTCAACTTTTACTTTCTCATTTGGGAAGTATATTTTATCTTCTATGTTTATGGTGAAATCTAAGTTTACTTGCGCCGATGCTGTTAACGCAAGCGATACAAAAATGAGCAGCAAAATTACTTTTTTCATATTATCTCCTTATACTCAAGTTTAATTCGTCAAGCAGCTGCGCAAAATCTCTTGGAATTTCGCTTCCCGACGTTTTGTTTTGAATTTCATACTGCGAATACAATTTAGCATATCTGCTGTTAGCAGCACCGAGAGCGTTGTAAGACGTTTCCAAATCCTTGTATAGCAGATAGTTCAAATAAATAAAAAAGAGGATAGACAAAACCAATCCAAGATAGACTAATTTGAAAACTATGCTCTCTTTTACAGTTGCTTTGTAATAGACATGCGCATTGTTAGCAACCAGTAAACTGTAGAATAGAATGAACACAAGCAAAATGTAAAAAGGTGTCTTTCCTTCAAAAGTCGACAAATACCAAATCAAATACAGAAATGCTGCCAATTCTACAATCTTGAATAAGTAAATGAATTTACCTCTTGTTCGTAAGACAAGCCTGATTATTGGGTTAATCTCTACTTCATGACCAAGATGTTTTGTCACCTTAACTGTTAAAACAAAATCTCCTAACCAAAATATTACAAAAACGAAAAATGTTAATAATATTAGATATAGCATTTTTTAGTTTAATAATCTTATACTTTGGTAATTAAAGTTTTGCCCGTCCTGTCCACCGCTGGAACAAAGTAGCGTATCTAGTAACAACTCTTTCTTTCTGCTCGTCTTTGTATCTGACTATATCCTTGTCTACTTGTCGATTAATTTTTGGGACTTTTGTGACATGTGCGCTACCATATTTATACCCATAAATCTTTTCTTGTTTGTTAGTGTCCCATAAGGCACAATTAAAATCAATTGTTTGACCGGCTTCAATCCATTCATTGAATTTGCACACTTTTAATGCTTGGTCTTGATAACCATAAGCAATAATCTCAACTTCTATGTTACCACCAATTTTATCCGTATTGGTTACTGGAAACAGAACTTTACCACATTTATCGTTCTCTCCACAATCATAAGTGTCATAGAAAACTGGTTTAGTATTGTATTTCAAATCAACCATCTCAGATGATGATTCTGTAGTGGTATAAGGAACTCTCTCGGAATAACTCTCTTTTGCTTCATATGGTAGTGGCACTGCAAAAACAAATACTAATCCAATTACAAAGATGATTCCAAATGTTAAGAATAACCATTTGTATTTTACTAGTGTACTTTCTCCTCTGCGTTCATGATGAATTACTTTAGGTTCTTTTAATCTCATTCCACACTCTTCGCAGAAATCTTCATCTGGTTTAAGGCGATGCCCGCATTTTTTGCACTTAAACTCAACTTTTAATTTTGATCCGCATTCTTCGCAGAATTCATGTCCTTCTTCGTTATTATGTCCGCACTTGTGGCATTTTACCATGAGCATCACCTAATCTTATGGCCACATTTTGGACAAAATTTCTTTTCTCCTTCTATTTTATGACCGCACTTTCCGCAGAATTTAGATTTCTTGTGTTCATGTTTTTCTTCTTCTTTTTCTTCTCGTTTCTCTTCCTTTTTGTGCTCTTCTTTATCTTCATGTTCTTTCTTATGCTTGCTCTTGAACAATTTGCTCAAAATTTTAACTTTCTTTTCCTTTGGTTTTTCTTCTTCTTTCTCTCCGTGCTTCTTCTCCTTTTTCTCTTTCTTCTTTTTTCTCCATCTGTAATACAAGAAACCACCTCCAGCAGCTCCTGCTGCAGCAGCTCCTACGCCAGCAACTTTCTTATAAAGCCCTAATTTCGCAGATTTTGCATCATTTATTGCATTTGTTGCCTGCTTGTTAGTTTCGTCTATGGCTTTGAATGCAGCATCTAGTTCCTTAACTTGATCTGACAAGCCAGACGCTGTTTTGACTTTATCGATATGTGTCTTAGCTTCTTCCAACGATTTCTTTGCTTGGCCTATGTAATTTTGCGCTGTTACAACAAGCTCTGCAGTTACTCCATAAGTAGAAGCAGCTGAAGTTGTTTCGCTTTCCGCATCAGCAACTTTTTGCTTAGCAGCGTCGTAAGCCTTTTCCAGTGCATCCTGTGAGCTCAAAGACATGGTATGGGCGATTGTGTCAAGCCTGTTTCTTGCGGCTGCTGCTTTGTTTCTAGCTTGAATTGCCAAGTTCGCTGCTTCTGAGAATTTCCCAGATGCAATATTGTTTTTTGCTTGCGATAACAAATCTTCCGATGAATCGACGCTGGATTTTGCCTCAGTTGAAACAGTCTTAGTTTCCGCCAAATTAACTCCATATTTTTCTGTGCTTATCAATACATAATCTAACTTTGTCAATATCTCATTCATTTGACTTACTTCTGTATTCGCATTTGTAATTGCTTTTCCTGCTTCGCCGGCAATAGTCACTTGCTTTGCCAGTTCGCCGTAAGCCTGTGTAGATAATGACTCTGCTTCTTTGGCTAAATCTATGCCATATTGAGCTTTGCTCTTTGCTCCCTCAAAACTTTCCTTGTTAGTTGCAGAATTAAACATTGAAGTTGCTTCTTGATAATAGGACGTAGCAGAATCTACCTTTGTTCTTGCTGTTGCAATTTGACTTTTAGCTTGGGCGGTGTCAAGACCGAGAACTGTAGCATTGTAAATGACACCTTCACCAATTTGTATTCTTTGCTTTGCAGTGTCTATTGCAGAATTAGCGTCTGATATTTTGTTTTGAGCAGCTGTTTTCAATCTAGACCATTCCTCAATGATTGAAGTTGCTGTGCTCTTTGCCTGTCCCGCATTGTTCTTCGCTGAATTTGCCTTTTGCTGAGCTTGAGTCGCATAATTGCTGGCTGTCGAATAACTCCCAGCACTGTTTGATGATTGGGCATTGCTTAATAAAGAATTAGCGCTTGATAAATCAGCATCAGCTAAATTTAGGTATTGTTGTGCACTCCCTATGTCTGCTCCTAATCTGCTCGCTTCTTGTATTTTGCTTTGAGCTGCATTATAATCGCTCTGCGCTGAACTTATCAAACTTTGAGCTGCTGAGATGTCTGAGGACGCTTGACTTTTAGCTGACTGTTGGGCCTGATAAGCCGACCACTCTGCAGAAGTTGGGTAACTTGCATATATTGTTGTGGACTGATATGACCATGCGGATTCAGCTGCATCATTGCAACGGATTGATACGCTATATGTATTTGTACCCTGGCTGCTTGAAGGAGCAGATATTGTAACATATGTAGTCTGAGAAGAGCCTGCTGTAACATCACCAACATAACTATAACCTCCGCTATTAACACTTTTATAACACTTACAATTGTACCAAGAATTTGTACAACTTATTGTCACAGCCGCTGAATCAGAACCTCCCCAACTTAAGGTATATGAAGTCTGGCCAGATAGACTAAATTTTGTGGCAGCATGGACATTTACCGTCAATATAGTCAATATGAATATAGACAGAAACAGCAATCTTTTATATGAACCCATTTCTAATTCACCCCCAATAGTTCTTTTTTGATAATTTCAGTAAAATCGTGCTTTATCAGTTCTTTCGACGGCAAAATCAACGAATTTACATTTTCGATGTATTTGTCATATTTTTTTCTAAACTCCTTGAAATATTCGTTGTATTGTTCTAGGCTTTTAAATCCCATAAACATCACTGTGCTCTGCCCTGCAGAACCTTGACCATTGGCCAAAAATATAACATGAGGATCCTTTTCAAATTCATGGAATGTTTTTTTTGTTAAATCCTCTTTATCGAATGAATTCCATTTAAACAGCAAAACTAAGAAAACTTCGATACCTACCTTATCTAATTCAATTATCGGAATGTATTCACTTATTAACAATTTCTCCATCTTTTTTCTTATTCTTGAGCAAGTCGATTTGCTCATCCCAGTTTTTTTA
>CAZLGX010000118.1:0-4241 GCA_964559395.1 uncultured Methanosarcinales archaeon | reverse complement strand
TATAGATTTTTCTGCAAAAAATAAAACTGAATTTGATTTGATAAATTACATAAAACGCAAAGAAAAACTAAATGCCTTTGTAAGTTTTGAGCATTTCCTTTCAGGGCACGGCCTAGTTGATATTTATTACTTCTTAAGGCATGAAGATAAATCAAAGACAAAATATGCAAAAGAGATTGATGTAGCAAAAAGCAAGCCAGAGCTGATATCAAAGTACAGAAAAATTGACAAAACATGCAGAAAAACTTTTACCATATTCCAGGAAATATACGCAAGGTTCGCAAGAAACTGCGCTTTGGACTGTCTTCCTTATGGAGGGTTGTATATAACAGGAAAGATAGCAGTCAATAACAGCGAGATTTTCAATGAAAAATTTACAAAGGAGTTTGAGCGAAATTACAAATTAAGCTACATCTTGAAGAAAATTCCTATATATGTAATACTTAACTATAATGTAGGGATGCTTGGCGCTGCTTTTGCATATCACATACAAAGTAAAAAATCCCTACCATTATGACAAGACATATAGTATTAGGCAATGGAAGTCTGCTGGTAAACATTGACAAATGGCTTCAAGTCAGGGATTTCTATTACCCACATGTTGGAGAAGAGAATCATCTGCTTGGTCATGCCCACAGAATCGGAGTTTTTGTTGAAGGCAATATCTCATGGGTTAACGAAGATGATTGGGAAAGAAAAATTGCGTACAAAAAGCACACTTTGGCAAGCGAATGCTCAGCAATAAATGAAAGAATAAAAATAGAGCTAAAAATAAGCGATTGCGTTGATTGCGAGAAGAATATTTTTTTAAAGAAAATCACAATCATGAATAATTCAAGTGATGCTAAGGAAATAAAAATTTTCTTTCATTACGACTTTCATTTGTATGGAGATGGAATCGGTGATACTGCAGGATATGAGCCTTTGAGGAATATAATATTCCACTACAAAAGAAAGAGGCATTTTATTATTAATGCCGTAAATGAAAAGTCTGAATTAAAAGAGGGTAAAGGTGATATTTTTGAGTATAATGTCGGCACAGCTGATATGCATACGATAAATGACGCAAATGACGGATTTCTTGAAAAAAACCCGATTGCCCAGGGACAAGTTGATTCTATAATTTTATTAAAGCTGGATATAAAAGCCAATGCCAATGAAATTGTATACTACTGGATTTGCTGCGGCCTGGATTTTGAAGAGGCAGATAAATTGAACTCTTTTGTAATCAAAAAGACGCCGCAAGTGCTGATGCAGGAAACAGAAATGTGCTGGATTGGGCTCTGCAGCAAATGCAAGATTGATTTTGCGGACTTGGACGAAGAAATAATCGATGAATTCAAAAAATCAATTTTGATAATAAGAACTCAAATTGACAAGCACGGCGCAATAATAGCAGGCAATGACTCTGATAATCTGCAGTTTAATAAGGATACATACAGCTATGTATGGCCAAGAGATGGTGCTTTGATTGCATTGGCGCTTCAAAAAGCTAATTATTCTGAGCTATCTGAAAAATTCTATATTTTCTGCAGGAATATCATATCATCTTTTGGATGCTTTTTCCACAAGTACAATCCAGATGGCTCTTTGGGAAGTTCATGGCATCCATGGGTTAAGGACAATAAGCCGCAATTGCCCATACAAGAAGATGGGACTGCTTTAGTCATTTATGCGCTTTGGGATTATTATGAGAGAACAAAAGATAAAGAGTTTATCAAGAAATTATATAAGCCGCTGATAATTAAAGCAGCAGACTTTATGGTTAATTATATAGATAAAAATTCAAATCTGCCTTTGCCGAGCTATGATCTTTGGGAGGAAAGGCACGGCATTTTCACTTTCACTTGCTCGGCTGTTTATGCAGGCTTGATTTGCGCCTCAAAATTCTCAGATTTGTTCAATGAAGGCAAAAAAGCAGAAACCTACAGGAAAACCGCAGAAAAATTGAAGGAAGCAATGCTTGGTTATTTGTTTGACAAGGAAAGCAACAGATTTCTCAGGGGAATTAATTTTAAAAACGGCAGTTTAATGAAAGATTATGCTTTGGACAGCAGCTTATACGCGATTTTCGGGTTTAATGTGCTTGATGCAGATGACAAAAGGGTAGAGGAAACTATGAAAGCTGTAAAGGAAAAGCTTTGGGTAAGAAATATTGGCGGCTTGGCAAGATATGAAAACGATGCATACCAAAAAATTGAGCATAAGCATTATGTCGGCAATCCATGGTTTGTATGCTCAGCATGGCTTGGCAAGTATTATGTTGCAAAAGCAAAAACAAAGGAAGAGTTAAAAGAGGCATTAGAAATAATAAAGTGGCTCATGAAAAATTCCCTTTCAACTGGAATAATGCCAGAGCAGCTCAATCCCTTCAATGGCGAGCCATTGTCTGTTAGTCCTTTGACTTGGAGCCACTCAGAGTTTGTTGATTTGATAATAAACTATACTAATAAATACAGGGAGTTAGGAGGTTAAAGATAGCATTTAACACTTAAAAGATAAATTGTTATAAATTTATGGAAATAATTAATAAACATGAACGCAAAGTTTCATGGGAGGTAAAAATGGCAAAAGGCAGAGGAAAAGGATGTGGCTGCTAATTGCAGCCATTTTATTTTTATGTGCAAATTCAATGGAGGATGAATGAAAATGGAAAAAACCCAAAAAAGAGCAAAGGAAACAATGAAAAACGACAGTAAACAAGTCAAGATATACACAACTACCACTTGCCCATGGTGCATGAAGACAAAAGAGTTCTTCAGGGAAAACAATATTAGGTATGAGGAAGCCAATGTTGGCGCAAATGAGGAAGCCAGAAACGAGATGTTCCAGAAATCCGGGCAATTAGGAGTCCCGGTTGTAGATGTAAATGGAACTATCATAGTGGGCTTCGACAAAGATGCTTTGAAAAAAGCGCTGAAACTTTAGAATAATAACGCCATAATGGAGAAAGACAACGTATGCCAAGAATGTGAAAGCCAGCTAAATAAAGTTGTAAAAATATTAAATCTTAGCGAGAATGAACTTGATATATTGAGAGTTCCAAAAAGAATGTTTACTTTCAGATTTCCTGTAAAACTTGATAGTGGAAAAATAAAATATTTTACAGGATATAGGGTTCAGTTTAACGATTCAAGGGGGCCGGCAAAAGGCGGAATAAGATTTCATCCATCTTTAAATTTGGAAGAGGTTAAGATTCTTGCATTCTTGATGACATTGAAATGCGCAGTATTAAATCTACCTTACGGCGGAGCAAAAGGTGGCGTTGTAGTTAATCCTAAAGAATTCTCTGAGCAAGAACTAGAGAAGATCAGCAGAGGGTATGTACACGAGATTAGCAATTTTATAGGACCGGATATTGATATTCCAGCCCCTGATGTAAACACAGACTCAAAGATAATGGCTTGGATGCTTGATGAGTACGAGAAGATCAAAGGTAGGCATGTTCCTGGCGTGATAACAGGCAAGCCAATTGCTCTTGGCGGCTCAAAGGCAAGAGAATTCTCAACTTCTTTTGGAGGCGCATATGTATTGCAGGAAATTGCTGGCTCATTTAATCTTAGGCCAAATAAAACAAGCATTGCAGTACAGGGCTTTGGGAATGTAGGAATGAATATTGCCAAAATATTGGATGAATGGGGCTATAAAGTTGTTGCTGTAAGTGATTCTAAAGGAGGAATCTTTAATAAAAATGGCCTAAAGATTAATGATGTTATAAACTACAAAAATAAAACTGGAAAATTAGCTGAGTTTAAAGGCTCTAAAGAAATTTCAAATGAAGAACTGCTTGAGATAAAAACAGATGTTTTGGTTCCTGCTGCTTTGGAAGACCAGATAACAAAAAAGAATGCCAATAATATAAAAGCAAAGATTGTTTTGGAGATGGCCAATCGCCCAACAGCTCCAGAAGCAGATGACATTCTGCTTGATAGAGATATTTTTGTAGTGCCTGACATTCTTGCGAATGCCGGCGGCGTAGTTGTATCCTATTTTGAATGGGTCCAGAATTCAATGAATTATTACTGGAGTGAAAAGGAGGTTTTGGAAAAGCTGAAAAATTACATGTCAAAAGCTGTAGAGGAATTGAGTAATATCTGCGAAAATTTTAAATGTGACATGAGGTCAGCTTTATACATTAATGCTATCAAAAAAATACTTGAGGCTGAAAAATTACGCGGCAACCGTAGTAAACAACCACCAGTCAGAGACTGGTGGCATTCAGTGCTTAGGATGCGTAGCTT
>CAZLGX010000117.1:0-4353 GCA_964559395.1 uncultured Methanosarcinales archaeon | reverse complement strand
ATAGTCAACTGATATAAATGAATATTCAAGCTTGCCATTCCCTGAAACTCTTGCTCTTTTTCCATTCACAATAGCCCCTTTTCCTTTTTCCGCAAATGCAGTTATCTCAAGCATGGGAAAATGAAGTACTCCAACAATCGGTTTGCTCTTATATTCCAATGCGATTGAAGTTCCAAAAATGGGAATTCCGTGGAGAAAGTTATGCGTTCCGTCCAAAGGGTCAATAACCCATTTGTAGTCTGATTTCTTATCTTGAAAAATTGATTCTTCAGAGAGAATGCTGTGGCTTGGAAAATTTTTCTTTATTGCTTTTATTATGATTTTATTTGCTTCTATATCTGCTTTTGAAACCAGGCTATTGTTTGATTTTTCCTTTGCTTTTTCGCTTTTGCCGTAATATTTAAGCAAGACTTTTCCTGCTTGTTTGGCTGCTAATAAAGCGACTGATTTGAAGATCATGTAAAGTAATAGTTTACGCTATTATTAAAGGTTTTTGTATGAAAATATGTATTTGACCATAGAAAAATATTTATATAAATTATATAATTGTTGAATTATAGGTATGGTTTTACATGAAACTGGGATTATTCACTGGAGGAGGTCATGTTGATTTTTCTGATGCCCTACTTACAATTATTAATGCTCAAAGAGAACGTGGCAATGAAATTCTCGCTTCGATTGATGGATGGAAGTCTATTGGTGAGAAAGGTGGAACTCTGGCTGATTTAACTTATCATCCAACAGAACATCTTAGATATTTAGGCGGTTCTTTTATAGGAACGAGCAGAACAAATCCCGATTTAGAATTAGTAGTTGAAAACGTTAGACGATTTGGAATTGATGCCCTCTTAGCTCTTGGAGGAGAAGATACACTAAGCGCAGCGAGGGAAGCATATAAACTGAAAGGAATTCCTATTGTCGGATGGCCAAAAACTATGGACAACGATGGTAATGGAAGCTATGCGACAATAGGATATGCTACAGCTGCAGAGATAGCGTCAAATTCAACATTTGAAGCTTTCCGACTTGCTTACTCGCATTCAAAAATTGTATTGGTAGTAAAATTTGGAAGAAATTATGATTGGGTTTCTGGAGCAGCAGCTGATTATGGGCATGCTGATTATGTAATTCCAGCCGAGAGAACCGACCTCTCACTTGAACAGGTAGGTAAGCAGATAAAAGAGGTTTACGAGGACAATCGACAAAAGTATGGGAGGCCTTTTGCAGTTGTTGCAGTTTCAGAAGGTGCAGGTTCATTAATAGGGCTAAAGCCATACATTGATGCATTAATGCACGGAAAACCTGTCAAATATGATCAGTTTGGGCACCCAAAAATAAAACCTGAAATCGTTGGACTAGCGCTTGAGGAGGCTTTAGCCGAATATACAGGAATTGATGGAGATAACATAGCAATAAAAGTACTATCTTATCATCTAAGGGATCCAAATCTCAATGATATTGATAGAAGATTTGCAATAAGAACGGCAGAAGAGTGTGTTAGACTCATAGATAAAGGAGATTTTGGAAAAGTTGCAACTATTCAGGATCCTAGAGTATCTGGATTCTTACCAGATGACACATCTCGCCATATTAATGCTTATGGTAGCACCTTATATGTTGGGAATATTACATTAGATAAGGCAACTGAACCTAGACCTGTAAGAGGAACTGGCTTCTTTGATTATGAGCAATTAAGACCTACGAACGATTTTACAAGATACTTGTTTGGATTATTGGGAATAAGAAAGGAAAATCCGAGACAATTTATCCACAAGTTTGCTCCTGCAAAACCATTGTAAATAGAAGCTCAAAGATAGAGTGGGTGAATCAAATAATTTTTATCTTCCTCAAACTCTTTTCAATCCTTTCCAACACATCTCCATTCTCAGCATCAAATAATTTTCCAGTTATCATTTCGTAAGCTGTTATATATCTTTTAGCAGCTTCAATTTTCACTTCATCGGGAATCTCCGGAATGGGGCCATCTCCTATAAATCCTTTATTTGCAAGATACTGTCTTACATATTCCTTATCAAGTTTTTGCGGCTCCTCCCCTTTTGAGAACAGCTCTTCGTAAGTATCCTTAATCCAGAACCTTGAAGAATCAGGAGTGTGGATTTCGTCAATCAAAACTAATTTTCCATCAAGCAAACCAAACTCGTATTTGGTGTCAACAAGAATTAGATTATTCTTTGCAACAAGCTTTATTCCAAAATCAAATAAAGCAAGGCTAGCTTTTTCCATCTGCTTGTATGCTTTTTCATCAACTAATCCTCTTTTTATCATTTCTTCACCAGAAGTAGATTCATCATGCCCATGCATTGCTTTTGTTGATGGCGTGATTATTGGCTTTTCAAACTTCTGGTTTTTCTTTAAGCCTTCTGGAAGAATATTGCCACAAAAATTGCGAACACCTCTTTCATAATTATGCCAAGCAGAAGTTGTTGTTACACCAGTTATATATCCCCTTACAACCATTTCAACCGGAATCAATTTACATTCCTTGACTAACATCACATTAGGGTCAGGAACACTAATTACATGGTTTTTTACAATATTTTTTGTCTTTTCAAACCAAAAAGCAGATGTTTGATTAAGAATTTGTCCTTTAAATGAAATTGTACATAAAACTCTGTCAAAAGCAGAAATCCTGTCTGTTGTTATTATTAGGCGCTTGCCGTCAAAAGAGTAATTATCTCTGACTTTTCCTTCGTATTTTTTGCCAATGTTAAAATTGGTTTTATCTAACGTAAATTTCAGCTGGTTTTTTAATATTGTGTCAGATAGCATTTTAATTTACAAAATTTTTAATCCTTCTATTCTACTAAAATGCTTGATATTTTTAGTTTTGATGGGATAACCATTAACTAAAGCAACAGTTCCTATAAATAAATCCCTAAATTCAATTATATTGCCTTCTTTTTCCAATTTTGCCAATACTTCACCAGCTTTTTTAACCGAATCAACTGAAAAGTTTAATATATTTAGCCTATTTAATAAAATAGATATTGCCTTAAGATTATTTTCTTTTTCATTTGACTTATATGCTCCGTAGTAAAGCTCGAATAGATTTATATAAGTAGTAGCTAAATCTTTATTTGTCTCATTCTTCTTAATGAATTCAACTTCTTCCTTTTCATTTCTTAAAAAATTAACTAGAAAATCTGTATCTAAGCAGATTTTATCTTCCATTTCTTCCAGCCTTCTTTTAAACCTGACATAAATCCTTCTACTTCTTTATCACTCATTTTCCATGTGCCAGCCAAATCGCTGATTTTTCTTTTTGAGTACAAAAAGCTTAGAGCATCATTTAGAGAGACAGGTTTATGCAATTTTTCCCTTAATCTGCCTGATAACGAACACAACCTTTTATAATTCTCTTCGCTTATCTTGATTGATACGGGCATGTTTACCACAAAATCTACTAAGTAGAATAAGTAGTATATATATTTTTCGATTTATTTTATTTATTCGCCTCTAAAACCTTCTTTCCCATCTCTCTTCTGTAGATTGTCAGTAAGTCCTCGTATTCATTGTCAATGTTCAAGATTTCAACAGCAGCAACTGCGGCATTAACTCCATTGTTTAGTCCAACCCACAACCCATGATTAGTGTGTTTTAGGAAATTTAATGCAGCCTCAGCAGAATCTTCATCTTTATCCATTAATGGGCAATAAATGACTAATTCATCTTTTTCTTCAACTGGCTCGTCAAAGTAAGTGAATTCGATATTTACAGTATTTTTATTTGGCTTGCCAGAAAAGGTATAAACGACATTAAATTGCTTTAGAATATCAACCGCCTTTTTAACTGCATCAGTATTCTTATCTCCTACTAATGTAATAGTCTCATATTTTTTCATCATTTTGGCACAGTTTTCTGCTGCAACATCTCCCCTATTTACGCCTACTGCCAACACAGGAATTCCCGGTGGCATTTGCGCAACCGACAGCAAAGCATCCAATCCTTGATAGTTTCCTTCGCATGGCACTCCAATTACAGGTCTTAAAACCCTCGCAGCAACAACCCCGGGCAAATGCGCTGCAAGTCCTGCGCCTGCAATCACAACAGCATAATCATTTTTCAAAGATTCATCAACATCTTCCGGAGTTTTATGCGCAGAGCTAATTCTCAAATCAAAATCAACTTTTAATTTTTTTAAATTAGATGCTATCTGGTTGTAAACCTTTTCATCTGACTTTGAGCCGAAGATTATAAGGGCTTTTTTCATTTATATCACCTACAAAATAGTGTACTCCTGATAATGCTCATTAACTAACAAATCTTTTGCCGCTTTCTCAGCAATTTTTCTTGCCTCTGTTTCATCTGACTCTATTAAAAGCGACCATAATA
>CAZLGX010000116.1:2778-4375 GCA_964559395.1 uncultured Methanosarcinales archaeon | reverse complement strand
TCCCTGTCTCTGGCAGAGAATATCTGCGACTTCTCAAACAAAAACTTGGCAATCTTGTCTGCGACATTAATGGAAGTTGCTTTTGTTATGCCCTGCAATCCTGGGCTTAAATTCACTTCTATAACTAATGGACCTTTTGCACTTTCGAGCATATCAACTGCGCAAATGTCTGCTCCAACAGAAATTGATGTGTCAATGGCAATTCTTTTTGTCCTTTCGTCCAAAACACATGCCTCTCCTGTTCCGCCAGCATGAATATTGGCTCTTAATTCTCCCTTTACTGCTTTTCTCTTCATAGATGCAACAACTTTGTCGCCAACCACAAAAGCCCTCACATCAACGCCTCCTGTTTCAATATATTCCTGGATTAAAAATGGCTGCTTCAAGGCAAACAACGCATCAAGCATTGATGAGGCAGCAGCATAGCTTTCTGCAAACATCACGCCTTTGCCTTGCGTGCCATGCGGAAATTTCAATACAATTGGATATGCGACTTCATTCAGGATTTTCTTTGCAGCTCTTGTCGAAGAAGCAAGATATGTCATAGGCATCGGTATGTTGAAATGCTGCAGAGCAAGATGCGTCAATAGCTTATCATGCCCTAATGTAAATGTCTCTGCCCTTATGGGCATGAAGGAAGATCTATACAAAGTTCTTGTCACTGCTCTCAGCAATGTTGAATACCTGAATGAGCCTCTTGCATAAATGCAGCTGTATTGCGGCAATGACTTTCCTTCATACATAACATCAAGCTTGCCCACACCCAAATTGACTTCAACATCTCTTAAATCAATGTTATCAACCGAGTCAAAGTAATTCTTCATGGCATCGATTATCATTAAGGATGACTTGCTTCCAAGGGACATTACTGCTGATTTCATTTTTTGGAATTTAGTTAATTTAATTTTTAAATCCGCTCGCGTCTTTCAGACGCTCGCAATATTTTGTGCTCGGCGTTGCTCCGATTGCCACATCGCAACGCATCGCCTATATATTACAATTATTGTAATAAATCCGAGGCGAAAATTAGTGGCAGACAATTTTCGCCGAGTGTCAAAAATCGCAATATTTGTATTATTTTGTTGCGATTTTTGAGCATGCTCGGAAATCGTAATTAATTATCGTAAAATTTGCGATTTCCGACATGTAAATTTTGTCGCGAAGCGACGGATTTATTATATACTTTAATTTCATCGCTTGTCATTTTGTTGGATCAATCAAAAAGCCATTTTTTAAAATATTCTGCCCTATCAATATCCTGTATTTCATGTGAGCTCTGTCTGCAAGCGTGAACTCCGATGTTATTTTTTTGCCTGCAAGCTCTATCGTCGCTTCAATTATCGGCCTTAACTTGGAGCCATGGGCTGATTTTACTAATTTTGATTTTATTACAGGGCCAAGCTTAAGCTCAGCTGCAAGGTTTGTGTCTATTGAGCTTTTTGTTGCACCAGTATCTATCTTGGATATTACATTTTTTTTGATGCCATTGCAATACACAGAAACTTTTTCAGCAAGCCCTATAACTATTTTATGATCCAAAACCTTGTATTTTCCCATACAAAGCATAGAAATAAAATCGTTTATTAAGTTTGTGGTT
>CAZLGX010000116.1:0-2678 GCA_964559395.1 uncultured Methanosarcinales archaeon | reverse complement strand
TCCAAAATCAACTCAGCTTTCTTAACGCCTTCTGTCCTTTTTATCTTGTGCAATAGCTTGTTCACTCTGTTCATTTTGCCTTTCACGATAATTAGTTCCAAGCAATTATGATGATCGAGGTAAGTATGCATAGAAGAGACAATCTGGCAATGGTAGTCATGCTGCAAATTTGAAACATTCTTGCCATAATGCCCTTTCCTTTGGTCGTAAATAACTTTTATGGTGCCTATAATTTCGTCGTGATGCTTGTGAAACAGCCTGTCCCTTATTATGTCGTTTATGGCTTCTGACCTATTCTTGTATCCTTCCTCCTTCATGAATTTGTCAAATTGTTTCAGCAATTTCGGCTCAAAGGAAATTCCAGTCCTTACTACCTTGTCCATTGATAAAATAATTTAAACACCAAGTTTAAATTTTTTTCGGTTGATTTCGTAACACGATTGCAAGAAACGTAATATTTATAAAAGAATTTGAATATCATTGATGTATGAGTGGAACTTTAATTGGTTTATTCGGGCTGGGTTTTTTACTAGGCTTGAAACATGCGTTTGATGCGGATCACGTTGCAGCAGTTTCGATAATATATTCCAAAGAAGCTAAAAAAGCATCATTAACAGGAATGTTATGGGGTATAGGGCATACAATTTCATTGCTAATTATTGGTTTTATAATCTTGTTCTTTAAAATAGGCGTGCCTAAGAAATTAGCAATATCATTCGAATTTATTGTCGGCATCATGCTGTTTGTTTTGGGTCTAAACGTGTTGATGACATTGAAAAAAAATGAAAGTCATTTTCATAAGCATAAACACGGTAAAGAAGATCATATTCATTTCCATTCTCATCTAATAACAAGAAATCATAAACATTACCATCAGCCTTTGATGATTGGATTAGTCCATGGATTAGCGGGCAGCGCAGCTTTAACGTTGCTTATTTTGGCAACAATAAGTTCTATTTTTGTCGGACTGGTTTATATCCTAATTTTTGGCATTGGCTCCATAATTGGTATGGTTTTAGTCAGCAATATTCTATCTTTGCCATTTAGGTTAGCAGAAAATAAATTTGGAAGAATAGATAAAATATTGAGATTAGGTGCAAGTTTAATGAGTGTTGCAATGGGATATGGCATAATTTATCAAATAGTAAAATAAAATGGACCGTCTGCAAAAACAAAAATACGAGAAATTAAAAGAACAGATAAGAAAGCTAGACAGCGTAATTGTCGCTTTCTCTGGCGGAGTCGATAGCGCAGTAGTGCTTAAGATTGCTTATGACATTTTGGGCAATAAAGTTATCGCGATCACAGCAGACAGCCCTTCGCTTCCAAGAAGAGAGTTAGAGGAAACTAAAAAAATCGCAAAAGACATTGGAGCAAAACACGTAATTGTTAATACGAGAGAAATTGAAAATGACAATTATAGGAAAAATCCAAGCAATAGATGCTATTATTGCAAGACAGAGCTCTACACAAGATTAAAAGAATTATCAAGGAAACTTGGAATAAAAAATATTCTAAACGGAACAAATTTTGATGATTTGGGGGATTACAGACCAGGGCTTAAAGCAGCAGATGAAAATAATGTGATGAGCCCATTAAAGGATGCCGAACTAACAAAAAATGATGTAAGGGAATTGGCAAGATTTCTAAATTTGAGAACTTGGGATAAGCCGTCTAGTCCTTGTTTATCTTCTAGAATTCCATATGGCCATCAAATTACATTAAAAAAATTAAGAATGGTAGAGGAAGCAGAGAATTTCTTGAAAGATTTAGGGATAAAAGAATTAAGAGTGAGGCACTTTGGCACTTCAGCAAGGATAGAAGTCAATGAAAATGATAAAAAAACAGTTAATGATAATTTTGAATTGATAAGTAAGAAATTCAATGAAATCGGCTTTAATGAAATAGCTATTTTAAGCTTTAAGAGCGGAAATCTAAATTTGATGATACAAAATGCATGAACAGAAAATTAGAAAAATAATGGAAGATTTAAAGAAAAATAAATTGGATATGGTTGAAGCTTTAAGAAAATTGAAATTTCTTCCTTTTGAGGATTTGGGATTTGTAAAAATTGATCATCACAGAGCTTTAAGGAAGGGATTTCCCGAAGTTGTTTTCTGCCAGAATAAAAGCATAAAGCAGGTTACTGAAATTGTGAGAAGATTAGCGAATAATAATTCTGTAATTCTAGCAACAAGAGCGACAGAGGAAATGTTTGAGGAAGTGAAAAAGTATGTAAAAAATTCCCAATATAATAAAATTTCTAAAACAATAATTATCAATAAAAATAAAAAAATAATAAAAAAAGGAAAAGTTCTTGTTATAAGCGCAGGCACTTCTGACATTCCAGTTGCAGAGGAAGCTGCTGCAGTCGCAGAAGCGATGGGCAACAATATTGAAAGGCTTTATGATGTCGGTGTTGCAGGCCTGCATCGATTATTAAACAATAAAAATAAAATTGAAGATGCTAATGTCCTGATTGTTGTAGCTGGAATGGATGGTGTTCTTCCTTCAGTTACCTCAGGACTTTTCAGCAAACCCATAATTGCAATCCCGACTTCTGTTGGTTACGGAGCTTCTTTCAAGGGAATTGCACCTTTATTGACGATGCTGAATTCCTGCTCTCCCGGAGTTGTTGTTGTTAATATTGACAATGGTTTTGGAGCAGGATATTTTGC
>CAZLGX010000115.1:0-4389 GCA_964559395.1 uncultured Methanosarcinales archaeon | reverse complement strand
GTTATGGCGAACTTTCCATTTATTTTCCTACATAAAATCACCAAACTATCTTCTGTAAAATATATACCAGAGCACCACTGGACACTGGACATTTGCTGGTGTGAAGTATTTAAACTAATTCTTCTACTAGCGTTTATGGCAGGAAAAACGGATTGATTTTCAATCCTCTTTCACCCCCAACTTTTCCTGCTTTAATATTCAAAGGTGATGATACAATGAAATGTGCAATATGCGGAACAACAACAAAGCCATGGTTTGAAGTGTGCTATGGATGTTATAGTCCGATTTCAAGAAACAGCGGAAAAATTCCAGAGCAGATAGTTGCAAAAGATTTCATGCGGAAAATGGAGATTAACGGCTGGAAATAAAATAAAAAAAGAAAAAGAACGATAGGATAACCAGGCAATCCAGAGATTCAGACCCTCATGACGTATTAAGCATAACTACTATATAAATTTTATGCCGCGGTAGGAAAATCAGGAAAAACGGGAGCTTCAGACCCTCCTGTTCGAAAGGACTTCTGGGTTCAAACCTCGGAAAGGATTTATCCTTCTGGGTGGAAATCCCAGCCGCGGCGCATTCAATAGAATTAAAATAAAATAATAAAATTAAAACAATAGCAAAGGTGGTACAAAATGGAACTAAGCAATGAATTTGTGGAAGATTTGTTTTTTCAGCAGATGAAAGAATTGACAATAAGAACAGCAAAACAGCTAAGAAGCTTTGACGCACAGTTTAGCGGAATTGCAATAAAAAGAAAATAATCAAAAAGAGGTGATAAAAGTGAAACTAAAACAGAAATTTTTAGATGAATTTGAGGAATTGGATTTTTACAATGAAGCAGCAATAGAGCAAGAATTGGAAGACGATGAAATAAACAGCATTGAAGAGGGATTTATGATGGGTTATTTGGAATAAATTTATTTTGAAATTTCATAAGTTATTTATACTATTTCTCTTTCTGCCCTTTTATGAGAATACTAAATGCAGACGAACTAAAGATCGAAAAAGATGCGATAATTGAGTCTATTATAGACGGAGCTGTCTTTATTTATCCGACTGACACAATTTATGGGATTGGCTGCAATGCACAAATTTCAAAGTCTGTGAAGAAAATAAGGCAATTAAAAGCAAGAGCGACAAATCCTTTTTCTGTGATAGCTCCTTCAATTGAATGGATTAAGGAAAATTGTGTAATAACTACAGAGGCAGAGGAATGGCTGGATAAATTGCCTGGCCCTTACACTGTGATTTTAAAATTAAAAAATTTAAAATGCGTTGCAAAAGAGGCAAATCCCGGCTTAAGCACATTGGGGGTAAGAATCCCCAATCACTGGATTAGCAAGCTTATTGCAGAGGCTGAAGTTCCTGTTGTCACAACTTCGGTCAACAGGAGCAGCGAGGACTACATGACATCTTTGGAGGATTTGGATACTACTGTAAGAAAAGGTGTTGATTTTGTGCTTTATGAAGGCTCAAAAGAAGGAAAGCCGAGCAAAATAGTTGATTTAACAGGAAAAACAAGGATAATTGAGAGATAGATTTTTAAAAGAATTTTGTTATTACAACAGTATATGGAAATTAAAGATAAATCAAAACTAAGAATACTGGCAGCAGGCGACATACACGGTGATACAAATGCCGCGAAAAAGCTTGCAGAGCAGGCTGAAAAAGACAATATAGATTTGGTTGTATTATCAGGAGACTTGACTTATGCAGAATCCTCAACAGAAGGAATAATAGGCCCTTTTGTGAAGAAAGGCAAAAAAGTAATTCTGATACCGGGAAACCATGAGACAGTTGCAACTGCTGATTTTCTCGCTGAGCTTTATGGAGCAACTAACCTCCATGGCTATTCAATAAAGTATAAAGGAGTTGGTTTGTTTGGCTGCGGAGGCGCAAACATTGGAATGTTCCAGCTCGGCGAAGATGAGATTTTTGAACTTATAAAGAAAGGCTATGATAGGATCAAGGATGCAAAAAAGAAGATATTGGTAACTCATGTCCACCCATCCGGCTCTTTGATGGAAAAATTTACGGATATATTTCCAGGCAGCGAAGGAGTAAGGAAAGCCATAGAAATTTTCAAGCCTGACATCTTGCTCTGCAGCCATGTGCATGAGGCAGAAGGCATTGAAGAGATGATTGGCAAGACAAAAGTCATTAATGTTGGGAAAAGGGGAAAAGTGATAGAGGTTTAATAGAGTTCTATATCATATTTCTTGTCCTTTGGCTTTAATTCGGCTTCCTCTTCCTTGGGTATGTCCATCTTCTTCAGTTCTTCCTCGCTGAACAGCTCCGCAAACAAGTCCTCTGTTGATTGGGATACTTCGGAAGAGGCGCTTTCAGAAGCTTCTGCTGAAGATGAGGCGCTAGAATCATTTTCTGCTGTTGAAGAAACGCTTGATGTGTCACCAAAAATATTAGATATAGGACTGGATTGCTCTGCATTTTCCGGGAGTATGCTCGGCTGGTTGCTAAACAGTTCCTGGCTGTCTCCAACAATATGCTGAAGCATCTTAATTACTTTCCTCAAATCCTCATGAGAATCCTCTTTCGTGTCTATGGTCAGCTTCATGGCATCAAACTTGATGTTTACAGCTTAAAAACCTTTTGGTTGCTGAGGTGTTTGAATTTGTTGCTGCTGAATTGGTGGCTTTTTTCCCTTCTTTATAAAATAAACAGTTATTGGCAGAATAAAAATGAGAACAAAAATAACCCCAATAAAAATCCACAACATTTTATCAGAAAAATCCACTTTAAACCTGTTTGTGAATATATTTTCTTCAATAATTTCTGTTAGCGCAGATTCCTGCTGAGACTGGTTTGAAGCAGCTGCCTGTTGTGCAACAGGTGCAGTTTGAGTTTCTGTTGTGGTTTCTGACTGGTTTGCTGCAGGCTGAGGCTCGCTTACAGCTGATTGTTGCGGTATGGGGCTGCCTATCTTAACCACTAAGGACTTATTTATTGTCTTTGGAATTTCCTTAAGGCTGTACTCAATAACAAGGTTTATATTGAGAGTATCTGCCTCCTTTGAGTCCGGAGCAATAAAAGTGTTGCTTATTATTGTATAAGATTGATTTTTGGCAAGCTTAGAAATGCTTTGGACTACTTCATTATTGTAAGGGACATTAAGGCTTGCTTTTATGCTTGTCAAATCGTATATTCTGCTTGGATTTTTCAGCTTAACAAGGACTATGAATTTTTGCCCTGGATTTACTTGAGGGTATTCTGAGATTAAGTCTATTTCCGGCTTCGGCTCTATCGTGCTTATAGAAGTGCTGTTCTCGAATGTATTATCTACATTTTTTACTGTATATTTATACTTCTCTTGTATTGTATGCTTACCTTCCGAGGTTGGTTCAAGGTAAAATGAGAAATTTAGCGCCTCATTAACATTTAACACAATGTTACGTTTTACTATGTTAAAATCTTTAGTGAATCCCGACGGACTTTTCAGTATGTTTATATTTCCTGGAAACTCATAAGTCAAGGAGCCTTCCAGCTTTTCTTTTGAATTTGTGTTCTGCAATGAAAAATTAAGGTAGAAAGGCTGTTTTATTTCTGTATAGCTGTCAAAAGTTTTGATTATTTTCAGCTGCCTAGGCAGAACTGTTATTGTTATAGAATCTGTAGTCTTTTCTTCGGTTTCGTAGCCGTTAAAATAGCTTAAACTGCCTGATAAAATATATGTACCTTGCTTGTCTGCGAATAGTTTAGCGGTGCAAATCCTGTCGTATTTAGGCTTTAGGGAGCCCTGCCATTCAAGACTGTCTCCATTGAGAGAGCATCCTTTAACTTCCCTTAGATAAAAAGGACTGAAGTCCTGGCTGAATTTTATACTTGTAATCTCGAAATCAGTTGGGTTTGTTATTGTAATTGTGAAGTCAGTTTCTTCATTCGGCAGTAATTCAGTTAAAGTGGACTTGCTTACAGATGTTAAGCTGCCTGTCAGCTTGTATATATCCACGTTAACTTCATAATAGCTTTGGTAAGTGGTTATATTCCTGTAGGAGAAATTTGCCCTGTTGATGCATACTTTAAATACTGCATTTGATTTGCAGGCGCCATTATCGACTATTAGGTTTGTTGTAGGAGTTTGAACAAAAACTTTTTTGGAATATTCATCATATCTGAATCTGAAAATGCCCCCTTCTATCACTTTGTCAGTATCTGTTATAACATTGCCAGAATAGATTTTAGTTTCTGCAAAAACGCTTGGAAGGAATAATATAAAAATTATAATAATAAGTTTTTTTACCATAAGGATAAATTTTTACTTGGCTATTTAAACTTTATTCAAAAATCTTCTGCCAGTTCATATAAATATTGTGTATGACCTCATTGATATCCATATTCTTTATTTTGGCAATCTCGTTATAGCTTTCA
>CAZLGX010000114.1:0-4401 GCA_964559395.1 uncultured Methanosarcinales archaeon | reverse complement strand
TTTCGCAAGTGCCTGCTTCGTGAGCAGTATCGCATGCAGTGATTTGAATGTCAGATAATGTTTTAGTTTTTTTGTTTGCTTCCTCAGTTACTTGTGGTCCGGAAGCTTTTTGGCATCCATAGATAAAAATAATGAAAATCAATAGAATTAAAGCAAATTTTTTCATGTCAAACCTCTTTTTTGTTATCTTTAAATTTCATATATAAATAACTTCCGATTTTTAACTCGTTATTGCAGGCATGGCAAAAGAGTCGGGATTAACAGTTTTTGAAAATGATTTTGCTTCAAATATTGCTTGAAACAATTTAGCATTTATTGCTATTGACATTATTATACCGTCTTGGTTAAGACATGTTTCTGTCAATGCCTTATTTCCTCCGTCTGTTGTGAGAATTTTATAGCATTGAACTTGCATGCCAAGCATTTGTTTTTGTTCAGTTTTTGCTACCTTTGCTTTTGCCAGCATTTCAGGCTTTATTGTTGGCGGTATACCCTCTTGCTCAACAGAGTAGCACATTTTTCCATTTGATGTTTCTCTGCATACTTCATTTCCTGCGCTGCACTCCCAAGAATTATTAAACAATGCACATGTTACTTGTTTTCCGTCGTTAGTTACTGAATAAGAGCTTAAATTAAAACCAATCATATTGCCAAAAACCTCTTGACGCCGATTGTTTCCTTGCTTCGCATTGCGGAAGGTAATATCCGCTAAACTTTGACTTCCTATACTAGAATGAAAATTGTATATTACATCAAAAGTATCAGGAGATGGTTTCTGCAAAAGCCGCCTTAATTCCTCTTTGGCTGTTTCTGAGAAATCCAAAGATTCTTCTTGATAAGCGCAATTTGTCAGAAAAGCAAAAAAGAATAATATGAAAAAAAATTTAATTTTCATCTAAATTTCTTCTCCTATTTTTTTGTATTCCGCTTCAGTTGTTTGCATTCCAAAGCCGGATGAAACATAAATGCTTTTTTTCTTGTCAAAATAAGAAAGCTCGTAGCCATGCAAATCTTCAAACACAACTTCATATTGGCCAGTCGGCACATTTGTTTGCCCCCAGCAAGTTCCGCTTCCAGAATAACTTGCAGGTCCTGTGATTGTAAATTTTGCTTCTGGCAAATTAGTGATAACCATGATTACTCCAGTATCTGCAGAGGTAACTGCACGATAATTTGCGCCAGACTTTAGATGCTCTTCTGGCCGTAATTCTAAACCGACTTTAGTTGGTGCTGCATAGCCAGCCACGTCATTAAAAGTAAAGGTATATTTGCCAGATGGGACATCGAATGTTGTCCAGCACAAGCCATTTCCTGCATAAGATTTGGGTCCTGTAACTGTAAAGCTAGACTCTGGTATGTTGCTGTACACAGTAATCCTGCCAGGCCCTGTTGGAATTCTGCACTTAAACTCGAATATAATATCTTTATCGCCTGAATTGCCCCATATATCGCCCATGCCATAGCCACTATAGCTAGTGCCAACTTTAATTTGCTTGAGTTCTTGAATTCTTTCTCTTACCTTGTCAGCATTCTCCACCTTTAAATTAGCTACAACAAAAACCCAACCTGAAAGAATGCTTATTTCCCCAGCACCTCTGGAAGAAACAATTTCTGCACTTAGTCCTTTATATGTTTGTTTAGTTGGAATTGAAGAAGCGCCACCATTCATAATGACCTCGTTGAATTCTTCTATCAAGCCTTCTGATTTTAGGTCAAGAATTTTCTGCTTGTTTTCAGACTGAAGCATAATCCACATTACCAAATGCTTTGGCTTAACCAATAAATTGTAGGCTTGCCCGTCGCATTTGACTGAGGTTATATCTGTTGTTGGTATGGGTGGGGTGGTTTGAGGTTGAGCTTCTTGTGCTGCAGTTTGCTGTTGCTCTGACGGAGCATGAGGTGCACTAGAAACAGTTTGCTGAACTTCAACTTTGCAGCCAGCGATTAATATCGATAAAAAAATAAAAAAGAATAGAAAAAGGTTTTGAAGCTTTTTCATCTATACAAAAGCTGCTTTTACACCGCTGCTAAACAACAAGTAACCGCCTACAGCGCCGCTTATGACTAAGCTTACTACATTGCTTGCAACTTGCCCTTGGACCATTCCCAATACAGCGAACAAGACGCCCAGAACAGCAAAAATTATTGCAACAATCCTTGACCATTTTTGGGCTTTCCATAAACCTCTGCCGACGAAGAAGCTGAGGACTGCAAGCCCTATCAGAACTACTCCAACAATAATGAATAATCCCGAGCCTATTGCGCCTATGAGGGGTATTTTTGATGCTATTGTCCCAGCGCCTACAAACAGCAGAACTGCAAACAGCAGCTCAAGCACGGCTCCTATATAATATAAAACAGAAATAACTTTTACTCCAGTTGGAACTTCTCCCATATAATCACCTTTTTTAATGTTTTATATGTATATTTGAAGTGCCTCTATTTAATTATTTCGATTTTAAGAGCAGCATAGTCCATGCTCGCTGCAGCAGGCAGTCTTATAACCTATTCCGTATACAATGTCCAAGCCATCGCATAAGCCATTTGTTTCTGCGTTCTGGCATGCGCTTTGGGACGAAACCGGCGAGCCAGGTTCAACTTTTGCCTTTAATGTTCCTATCACATTATGAGATAGTTTTTCCTCAAGCGTGTAAGAGATATTGACTATTCCGTCAAATTTGGCGCCTTCTGCCCCATTATTGCATTGGGTTATTGTTATGATTGCTTTGGCGTCATTATTAACAGTCACAGTTTGATTATCAGAGCACTCCTGGTTATTTCCAGAAACAGTTACCTTATCAATTGTTATTGTTTCCCCTTGCGCATTTTGCAAAACTAAAATGATTTTGTATTTTTCCACATTATAGTCCAAGCATACCAGTCCTACAGGCAAAACGCATTTTCTAGGTAAGAATTTGTCAGGGCTCAAGACTCCGAAGTACGCAAGAACAGCTATTGAAGCTACTACAACCAGTATTGCCCACCCGTACGTCATCAAGAATTCAAGAGCAGCCTGTGACAGTCGCTGCAATTTAGGCTTCAAGCATAAACACCTCTTTTTTAACTCTATTCATAGAATAATATTTAAGTTTAGCGGTTTTTGGATGTTAAAATGCTTTTTGAGATAATAACTGCGATAATCCTAGGATGCCTTATGGGAGTAGTTACGGGCCTAACTCCTGGTCTTCACATAAATCTTGTTGCATTAATTTTATTCAGTGTATCACCTTTTTTGCTTGGGTACATAAATGTTATTGCAGTCGCTTCTTTTATAATTGCTATGTCAATAACTCATACATTTACTGACTTCATAAGCGCCACTTATCTCGGAGCTCCAAGCGATGACACTGCATTGGCTGTAATGCCAGCGCATCGATTATTGTTGCAGGGCATGGGGCATGAAGCAATTAGATTAGCTACTATTGGCAGCTTGCTTTGCCTGATTTTTACAATAACTCTGGCTCCATTGCTTATCTTGATAGTGCCAATTATTTTTTCTTCGCTGAAGAATTATGTTGGCTGGATTTTATTGGCTGTTATTGTTTTTATGATTTTGAGAGAAGAAACCAAAGACAAGAAATTCTGGGCTTTTGCTGTCGTAATGCTGTCAGGCATCTTGGGTTTGGTTGTTTTCAACATTCCAAATTTGAAGGATCCATTATTGCCCATGCTTTCAGGCTTGTTCGGTGTTAGTGTTTTATTTTTGAGCTTAAGCCAAAAGGTTGTCTTGCCTATACAAAGAACAACAGAAATGATAAAGATAAAAGTTAAGGACATTGGAAAAGCAATAAGCAGCGGAGTTTTCTCTGGCTCTTTAGTTTCTATATTTCCGGGCTTGGGACCTGCACAAGCAGCTGTCATCTCAGGGCAGTTTTTCAAGAAAACAGATACAAACACTTATCTTATCCTTGTTGGTGGCATTAACACAGTTTCAATGATCTTATCTTTGATAACTTTATTCACAATTGAAAAAGCAAGAAATGGTTCGATAATAGTAGTGCAGCAATTGATGCAGACTATTGACATGAATACTTTAATTTTATTTTTGTCAGTCGCATTGATTGCAGGCGGAATTGCAACATTTTTTACTATGTATGTAAGCAGGATTTTTTCAAAGATAATGAATAGAGTAAATTACTCAATTTTGAGTGTTTTGATCATTTCATTTATTGGAATTATGGTTTTGTATTTTTCAGGATTTATCGGGCTATTGATCTTAATTTCTGCGACAGCAATAGGCTTAATTCCAAATATTGTTGATATTTCAAGAAGCAATTCAATGGCTTGTTTGTTAGTGCCGATTATTTTGGTGAATTTGCTGTAGAAATTATTAAGCAGATATTCTCTGCAAGAGGTCTATCAATGGCTGATGGCCGCTTCTGTTGAAATGATAAAATCCAA
>CAZLGX010000113.1:0-4426 GCA_964559395.1 uncultured Methanosarcinales archaeon | reverse complement strand
ACTGGTGGCATGATTACATTACGATAAACATAGCGTGGTTTTGGACATTACAAAATTCCACTTATTGACTGGTAGTTTTTGAGCATATCCAAATTCCATGCAATTTGTTCGCTACTTATAAACCACTTATGAAACACGCAAAAATCGAAGATTTTTGGTGTCCTGAAAATCCTTGATTTTCATGACATAAGTGGAATTTTGATATTTAAAATTTTTAATTTATTGATGTTGAAATTTTATTTCATCGCTTTTAAAATTTCTTCCTTTGACTTAAACTTTTTCTGGCATTCAAAGCATATTGGATGCAATTTACCATTTTTGTTTTTAACATAAGTGCCAAGCATCTTATTCAAAAAGGTTGTTTCAATCTTATTGTTGCAGATTTCGCATTTCATAAAAATAGGGCATTTGCCATTCTTATAAAGTTAACTGATTTTAGAAGTTATTACGATAAATTTTTAACTATACAATTTCTGCTTATATTATGACAATACCAATAGAGGCAATACTTGAGAGAAATCCTGTGGATAGGTTGTCTGGCTTGTTATTTAGTCCCAATGGGATGGCAAATGACCATTTAAAGTCGATATCAGACAGAATCGCACGTTGCTTAAAAGACTGGGGCTTGGCATCTCAAGTGATAGGCATTTACCTTGTTGGTTCTCATGTTAAAGGCAACTTTAGTGAAAATAGCGATGTAGACGTCAGATTACACGTACAAGATATGAGCTATACCACACAGAGGGAATTGGAAGTTCTATTAATAATGCATTTAAATGAATAGATATTTGGAACTACAAATGTTGCAGCTACATGCAAACAGCTACCAGATACAACCAAAGATTGGAGTTTTGGAGACATGTACAAAGCGGCACATACATTGGGTAAAGTGGAAAGAGTGATGTGGTAGAAATTCATATTAGGGATATACCTCAAGCAGGCTTAATTTATGACCTTGTAAATAATAGATGGATAGAACTTATATTCTGATATAGCAAGTTTTTTATATGTTTTATAATTCTTTCTCTTGTAAAAATTTGCAAGTAATCCAATGTTGATTTTGCATAATATTTAAAAACTACAGCCCTTTTTTTATTCTATGCCTGACATTTTATCGAAATACGTCATAAAACAGTTCTTCTAGTATCTTTTAATAATTATCATTCTAAAAATGTCAAAAATTTTTATATATTCGGAATTTGCAAAAATTTTCGAGCATGCTCAAAAATCACGCGGTATCGTTTCTATAGAGAATGTGATTTTGACAGTAGTAGGTGATTTTTGACATGACACGAATAGCTATAGTGGACAATGAAAAGCTCAAGGATATGCAGCAAAAACTGCATATTCAAAGCATTTGTCCAGTTAACAGAACAGGAAAAGAGTGTATTAAGATTGAAGCAGATGGAAAGCTGACAATTGATGAAAATTTATGTACTGGGTGTGGGATTTGTCCCAAAGCTAGTTCAGCAATTAAAATAATAAATCTTCCAGAAGAGCTGGCAACTAAACCTGTACACAGGTACGGAGAAAACAAATTCATACTTTACTCTGTGCCTACTCCAGGATTTGGAAAAGTAACTGGAATACTGGGGGTTAATGGCATTGGAAAATCAACCGCAATCAAAATATTGGCCAGTGTTTTGACGCCGAATTTCGGCGACTGGACAAGAACTGAAACAGATTATGACGAGCTGATAGAATTCTTTAAAGGGACAGAAGCGCAGGGCTTCTTCGAGAAAATAGAGAAAGGAGAGATAAAAGTGGCTTACAAGCCTCAGCAAGTTGATTTGATACCGAAGACAACAAAAGGAAAAGTCATTGATTTGCTGAAAAAAATTGATGAAAAGAATGAGTTAAAAAAAATTGCAAATGAGTTACAGCTAAATGACATATTAAGCAATGATATTTCAGAAATTTCAGGAGGGGAGCTGCAAAGGGTGGCTATAGCAGCGACTGTGTTGAAAAATGCAGAGCTGTACATTTTTGACGAGCCCACAAGCTATCTTGACATTAAGCAAAGAATCAATGTAAGCAAGTTCATAAAAAATCTAATAAACGAGAATAATTCTGTTTTGATCGTGGAGCATGACTTAATAATTCTTGATTATATATGTGATTTAGTGCATTTGATGTATGGCAAAGAGGATGCTTACGGGATTGTAAGCGGGGTAAAGCCGGTAAGAAACGGAATAAATGTTTATTTATCCGGTTATATAAAAGAAGAAAATGTAAGATTCAGAGATTCAAAAATAAAATTTGAGGAAAAGCCGCCGATAAAGAAAAAGCATACCCATGAGGCACTAACGTCTTGGGAAACTGTAGAGAAAAAGCTTGGAAACTTCCATGTGAAAGCGCTTAAAGGCTCAATCCACAAAAATGAGATTATTGGAATTTTAGGCGAGAATGGAATTGGAAAAACAACTTTTGTAAAAATATTGGCAAACGTCTTAAAGCAGGATAAAGGCAATGTATTACATAAAGTAAAAGTAAGCTACAAGCCGCAATATCTTGATGTGTCTGATGCATTGGTCGTTGATGTTTTAAGCACTGCATTCCATAAATATGAAAATCAGATCATACACCCTTTGAATATCGTTCCATTGTCCTTGAAGAATTTAAATGAGCTATCAGGGGGCGAACTTCAAAGAGTTGCGATTGCTTATTGCCTACAACAGGATGCTGATTTGTATTTGCTTGATGAGCCGTCTGCATATTTAGATTCAGAGCAAAGACTAATCTTGTCAAAAGTTATTAGGGATTTTATTGAGCAAAAAAATGCTTCTGCATTAATAGTAGACCATGACTTATTATTTATTGATTATATTTCTGACAAATTAATTGTATTTGAAGGCAAGCCAGCAATAGAAGGAAATGTAACTGGTCCTTACGAGATGGAAGAAGGAATGAACAGGTTTTTGAAAGAGCTGCAAATAACTCTTCGTCGTGATGCAGAAACATATAGGCCGAGAGTGAATAAATTTGGTTCAAGATTGGATAGGGAGCAGAAGGAAAAAGGGAAGTATTATTATGTATAACCAACTATTTTTTAACTTATTTGTAAATCCAGTTTACGCTTTGATCCTGCCATAATTTTCTAATGAAATAAAAATATTCATTTAGCTCGGAGAAATCTTTAGTGTAAATAACTTGGCCTTTTTCTATGACTTCCATTTTCATAAATAGTGGCATTTGCTCGAATATTCTTATATCATATTTTTCATTTTTTGCTGAAATTTTCAGTATTTCCCTGAAAACATGGCTAAGCTTTTCGCCGTCATTGGTTTTAAGCACAACACAAGCATCCATATCGCTTCTTTCATGGGCTTTTCCTTCTACATGTGAACCATAGACTACAATAGCAAATACATCCTTTGATTTCTTTAAATCATTTTTTAAATCATTGAAAATATCTTTATTCATTTTCCCGCATATTATAATTTTCTAAATGCTGAAGAAGACTGGTGAGTTTAGGAAGCAATTCCTTGGCACTTTCTACAAATATTTTTTCATCCACACTATTGTACCTGTGAACAATTCTATTTCTTAATCCATTTGCTTCTATCGCTATGCCAGCATGATCTTCACCAAGAATATTCTTTTCTTTTAGTTTATCTATATTTGTATAATCATCCTTTACCACCATCCTTAAATCGGAAAGTATCATAGCAAAAATATCCATTAATGATTCTGCTAATTCTTGAAATGCTTTTTCAGAGGCAAAAAGTGCTTTTTTTTCTTTTATTTCCCCTTCTGAAAGCCAAGCTTTTAAATCATTAATCCTTTCTCTTGCATACTCTATCTTATCATTTATTCTTTTATTTCCCATTTTTGGCTAATAGAATTGTTTAATATATAAAACTTTATGTGTAAAATAATATACTTAATTTGATTCTTAAATTATATGTATTAGCCCATATTGCATAGCCAAGCCAGCCCTGCAGGCTTTGAAAAAAATATTCATAATCTATTTCCTTTTGTCCAAATTTCCCTAATTGGTCCCTGAATTTCTTTTCAAATTTTCTTTTGTTTGCTTTTCTCAGCAGTTTATGGTAATAGAATATCCTGTAACCAAGTAAATTTATTCCTTTATCAAGTTTGATTATTTTTGATTTTTTAGGATGCAATTCAACTTTAAGATTCTCAATAAGAAATTTGTTTATTGTTTCTTTATATTTTCCAAGAACTTTAGAATTATTTTGGAGTATTACAAAATCATCAACATATCTAATGTAGTATTTTGTTTTCAATTAAACCTATTTTAGCCAATAACACCAGTGTTGAAGTATTTGACACTAACATTTACATTTGTATACAAACGTAAATATTTAAACTTTTCTATTTCAAGCCCTTCCTTTACTTTCACCCATCACAATCCCAGCCGCTATAATATGCGCCAACCTTAATGGCTCAGGAATCAAGCTTC
>CAZLGX010000112.1:0-4510 GCA_964559395.1 uncultured Methanosarcinales archaeon | reverse complement strand
CTTTTTTTGTGTAAATTCCACCATCACTTGTCCATTTTCTTCCTTTGAGATTGAATTGAATGCCTGTTCCTTTTTTCGTTGTTATTTTTATTTTATTTTTGTTTTTTAGTTTCTTAATGAGTCTTTCGTTAATGAATCGTATTTTATTGAAATCAACATTTAACGCTCTTCTCATCATATCTTCTGTAATTCCAGGCATACTTGCAATCCGTGCACCTTTTTTAGTTGCATTATGTCTTGCTTTTGTATGGCTTAGCGATTTAGTTGTTGGTATAAGAATAACATCATATTTTAGCATTTCATTAGCAACATTTTGTGGAGGCTCTGTTCCATGAGTCTCTGGAATTGGGATTAGAATTAGCTTAGATTTCTTTGTTATTTTCAACGAATTTCTATAAAGTGCATTGCCAATTTGCTTTAATTTGGAATCTGTGACTATTAAGCAACTTTCATTACTCTTCAAATTCATGCATTGATTGAGAATTATTTGGCAGGATTTGTTAATTGACATTTTACGCCACAAACTCGCCGTCCTTCAAAATCCAGTGCTCTTTGCCGTTTTTGCCAATGCCATAAACATCAAGTTTCTGCCGAGGAGCATTAAAGACAATGTCCATGTGGTATTCTGTGCTCCTGTCAGGTTCGAACCCTGAACCCAAGGCTATATGCATCATTCTTGCAATCTTCTCATTGACAATCAAATATTCGCATAAACGAGCTTTTGGATTTGTGTTGATTGCAAATTCTCCTATTCTTTCAAAATTATCCTTTTTCATCTTTATTATTTCTTCCGGAAGGCTCTTGTTTTTCTCTGCCTCCAAAAGAAGCTTCATTGATTCCTGTTTTCTCTTGTTTACCTTATTTATTATATCTTTAGGCCCGTCTATAATTTTGTAGCTGTCACCGTAGCACTCAACAATCATTGGAGTTTTATCATCAAGAGGATAGCTTTGGTCAACGTGCATCACAACATCACCGACAAAAATGCCTTTGATGTATTCAGGAGTTACAAAGGCTTCTCCTCCAGGAATATTGCCCATATTGCCTGCCTTAATTTCTGTCATCTTAAGATATGTTTTGTTAATTTTTTCTCTAACATCTGTATCTGAGCGCCTTACCCATCTTCTTGTGCCGTCAGGCTTGACCAAACCAACTTCAAGTTTAGTGACATATTTTTCTTTTAGCTTGCCTTCCACATGAATGACATCGCATTTGTCCATTTTTTCCTTTAATCTTTGGTTTCTTGACCTTATATCTGCCCAGTCTACAAGATTTGTCTCAATGAAAATATCGATTGGAATTGTCTCTGTAAAAGCGACTCTTGCGATTGGGTCTCTTTCCTCGTATTTTGTCTGCGGATAAAAGTCAAGCTTGTAAATCATCTGACCTGGAGTAAGCCATCTTGTTTTCTTGTTTAAAGAAGGGTATCCAATAACTTCGCCAAATAGATGCTTTCCAGGATAGCCTTTTGCGCTAACTGAAAATGACAAATCAATTGGTTTTATTCTATCGAGTTTCAACAATTTTGAAAGTTTTTTATATTTAATAAAAGGCTCTTCATCAATATTTTTTTCCAATTCGCATCCTAGCAATGTAGCCCTTAGCTCAGAAACCCTTTCGCTTTTTTCAAGCATTGAACCCCTGAATGTAGAAGTATTCATGACCGGGTCAGCCGTTTTTGCAGCAGATTGTGTCATCGCCCATATGATGGAATAAGAGTCCAGATAATCTTCTAAAGGGTGCCCAATCATCTCTTTGGTGGGTATCAATGTGAAGCCTATACCAACTCTCTCCCCCTTTTTGAGCGCATAAACCTCTTCCCATAATATCTCTGATGTCTGCATCAGCTCCTGCATCCTGTAATCCTTGAACCATTCCGTGTGAAATGGTAATTCCAAGTCTCCAGAAAACTTATTTTCCTTGGCCTCAAGCAATACATCCGGCTTTTTGAATAATTCCCTGAATTCGCCTTTGGCTTTTTTATCAACTTCATCAATAAAATCCTTAATAGCATTTGTTTTTTCATCAATATTTCCTTTTTCCAAATCCTCAAAAGTTTTCCATACATCTTTTAATGCATCAAGTCCTTCTGATTTTTTGTTGATACCCGAGCAGCTCACATCTGCGCTCAAATCATGCAATGCCCTTGACAATGGTGCGAGCGAATAGAAAGCATTCTTGTTGCTTAAATCGAATATTACAAAGAAATCCTTGCCTTTTGCATTACCAACAAGTTTTTTGTAGTCTTCAACAGAAGAATTAAATGATTTTTCGTTGTATTTCATTTTTGTAATTGATATTTCCATATGTAAATTAGATAGTTCTTTTTTTATAAATCAATCTATAAAAAAGATAACCAATAAATACACTCAACAAAACTAAATACAACCAACCGAGACCAGAAAAGCCCTCTTTTCTGCCATAACTTTCTTCAAATTTTTTTGCAGCCTCTAGAGATTCAGATTCTTGTCGAGGATTATAGTCTTCCTTAAGCTTATAAGATATCACCCCTTTAATTTTGATTATATTTCCTTCATAGTGGGCCAGAAGTTCAAATGAGTGTGGTAATGGAAGTTTGGCGTTTGCTGGCCGATTATCGGCATATTTATTTTTTATATCTATCCCGTATCTTTTGAAAAAATCTTCATACAGAATTACCTGATGCGAGAAAACGTCTAATCCACCCATATTTAATACGTAACCTTCTGCGTCTGCCTTGTCTCGATCATAAGCAGAAGCAGGAATATACGCATTTCCAGAAACCAATTTGAATAGAGGAATAAATCCTTGAGGTATTGGTGGTCCGGGAATAGTCTCGGGAGAAGCTTTTTGTATTAAATAAAGAGGACGGTCACCAATATTCTCAAGACCGTACTCGACTCTCGGATCAGAATTTCTAACCAATCTTACTCCTTCTGGTAAAGTATTTTTATCAATTGTAATATCAATTCTGAACCATGCATCAGGACCAGCCCATTGGAGAGCAAAAGCCCTATTTGGCAAGAGCAAAATAATTAATAAAAAATTTAAAAGTATAATCTTTTTCATTTTGACATCAAAATTTTATATTATTATTAAATCTTTTGATGTTCTTGTTAGAATAATTGGCTTATTTTTAAATAAAATAGTGTCTTCTATCCTTATGCCGAATTTTCTTGGAAAATAGATTCCAGGCTCAATGGTAAAAACCATGTTGTGTTGAATTCTGTCTTTTGAATTCAAAGTCAGATTTGGCATTTCATGTATTTCCACTCCTACTCCGTGCCCAAGGCCGTGAGTAAAATATTTTTTGTATTTGTCAAGCTTTTCATTCACAAAATTGTATAATTCAGAGCATTTCTTATTTTCATTGATTTGGTTTATTGTGTCTTTTTGTATTTTCAGCAGCATATTATAAATTTCTTTATCTTTTTGGCTTGGCTTGCCTATATATAGTATTCGTGTTATGTCTGAGCAGTACCCCTTGTATTTAACACCAAAATCGACGATGCAAAAACCTTCTTTTATCTCTTCATTTTTTGGCTCATGGTGCGGCATGCTGCCATTGCTTCCAGACGCAACTATAGGATTGAATGAAATCTCAAGCCCAATTTTTTTTGACTCGTATTCAAGAAAAGCAGCGGCTTCTGATTCTGTTTTGAAGGATTTGAAATTTTTTATCGTTTTTTGAAGTATTTTATCAGCGTATTGGCATGATTTTTTAAGATATTGGATTTCTTTTTCTGCCTTTATTTCCCTTAATTTAATGGCATCAAAGGCTATGTCTTTTATTTTTGATTTTTTGAAATGTTTTTTGAAATGTTTAAACGAGTTCAATGTAAAATTATTTTTGTCAATGGCTATGTTTCTGATTTTGACTTTATTCCTTCCTATTTTTTTGTATATTGACTCAAAAAATTTTTTCTTTTCCATTGAATAGACTTTTTTAACCAATGATTTTTTTGCTCTTTGAAACTCCATTTCCGGAACTATTAGGAATGGGTTCTGTTTTGTTGGAATGACCAATGCTCCTAATCCGCTGTAGCCGGAAAAATAAAATAAATTTGGGTTTGTTCTTGAGGAATCTGAGTTATAGAGCACAGCGCAATCGGCTTTTTTGTCCTTCAATATCTCCCGAAACTCTGATATTTTCATGGAAATACAAAATCTTATAAACCTTTTAAATCTTTTCTTTATTCAGGTATGATTAATTAAAGAAGAATCACGAGATCTATGCACTTCAAAGAGCTACAATAGGTAACCCACATAGAACAGCAGTGCCATACTCCTAACAATCTAGCGGAAATCAAACAAAAATGCAGAAATACAAACTAAAAAATGGAATTACTTTAATTTTTGAGAAAAATTTTTCAAAGTCAGTTGCAGTTGAGGTCATGTTCAGATTTGGCTCTAATTTTGAAACCAAAAGCCTTGCAGGAGCTGCCCATTTTCTTGAGCACATGCTGTTTGAAGGCACTAAAAACAGGAAGGACAGCAGGGAAATAGCCAATGAGATAGAAAAATATGGCGG
>CAZLGX010000111.1:4221-4633 GCA_964559395.1 uncultured Methanosarcinales archaeon | reverse complement strand
CTTGTGCTTATTTCTCCCACCAGTCAAAGACTGGTGGAACTCTTTGGATTAGATTTATACAATAAAATAACGTGCCGCGGCTGGGAGTCTCACCCAGAAAGGAATCCTTTATAGGATTTGAACCCAGAAGCCATTTCTGGCAAGAGGGTCTCAACCTCCCGCTATACCAGATTAAGCGACCGCGGCATAGCAAGCTTTAAATATATGAATAACTTTGGATATTAATGAGGGTCTCAACTTCTTCGCTCTACCGGAATTGAGCGGCCTTTTATTTTTTAATTTTGTAAGAATTTGTCCTTTAAATATCTTAGGCAAGAATGTCCAGTGGTAATTATTTTCTCGTCATTATCACAGGAATGCCTTCTTTTATGGGGTATTTTTTCCCGCACACGGAGCAGGCAAGCCCATTCCT
>CAZLGX010000111.1:0-4211 GCA_964559395.1 uncultured Methanosarcinales archaeon | reverse complement strand
TTGCATTAACCGATGTTGTGGAAAATTATCCTGGGTTTATAAGGCTGACAGGGCAAGAATTGGCTGACAAGTTAAAAGCCCATGCAGAATCTTACAATATAGAAAAAGTGGAAGATAAGGCAGTCAAGATAAAGCACGAGCATAATTGCTTTGTTGTCGAAACAGCAGAAGGAAAAACTTATCAGTCAAAGACAATAATTTTTGCAACAGGCACAGAATGGCGAAAATTAAATGTGCAAGGAGAAAAAGAATTTGCGAATAAAGGCGTGCACTATTGCGCTTTATGCGATGGCGCCGTATATCAAAACAAGATTGTTGCAGTTGTAGGCGGCGGCGACAGCGCAGCAAAAGAAGCATTGCTTTTATCTCAATACGCGAAAAAAGTTTACATGCTTATAAGGGGAGAAAAGCTAAGAGGAGAGCCAATAAACAATGATAGAGTTGCAAAAAATCCAAAAATTGAGGTTATAACAAAAGCAAATATCAAGCAAATTATTGGAGACAAGATTGTAAAAGTGGTTATTATTGATAAAGCAATTAATGGAAATAATAAATTGGGCTTGGATGCTGTTTTTGTTGCAATAGGCCATGTTGCTTTGTCCCAGCTTGCCAAAGAAATTGGAGTAAAAACAAATGAAAAAGGCGAAATAGTGATTGACAGGGAATCAAAAACAAATATTCCCGGATTTTTTGCTGCAGGAGATGTTTGTGACACAGTTTTCAAGCAGGCAATAACAGGGGTTGCAGAAGGCGTAGCGGCTGTCTACTCGGCTTACACTTACGTCAACGAAAATGAATTTATCTGCCCTATTGGAAACGAAGACGCAAAAGAAACTGAAAAGAAAAAAAAGTAAAAAATTTATTTGCAATTTTATTATCTTGAACTATCCGACTGCCTTTCTATTTCCAGCTTTTTTGCAATCGCGTTTGATGCAGAACTCAATCTGTAAGCGCTTATTATCTCCTCTGCAAGAGAGTTTACAATTGATTTTTTTGTGTTAAAAGTCCTGTGATAAGCGCCTTCTGTCATATGCCGCAGCACTAAATCAACCCTTCTTTGCGGGGAGCATTCGACTGCTTTTGGGTATCTTGCTCCGCCGTACTCGATTGTTATGATTTCTTCCCTCTGTGCAGCATTCTCCAATGCCTTTACAAAAACTTTTATCGGGTTTTCCTTTGTCTGCTTCTCGATAAGCTTGAATGCCTCCTCGACAATGCCGCAAGCAGTATTCGCTTTTCCTGTCATATGGTAGCTTGTCTTGAAGTGTTTCTTGCCCTTATGACCCGGAATCATGATCTTATTTATCAGCCTCTCAACAATGAAAACCCTGCTTTTGTGGAATTTATTGCCGGCATACCTTGCCCCTGTCTTTGGCACAATCTTTGGATTTAGTGTTATATATGCCTGCAATCCAGTATCATCTACTTTAACACCTTCCATGCTCCATCTGTTGAATGCTTTTATTTCTGACATTTTTGTTTGTGATTTTACTTGATTTGATTAAATTTAAATCCGTTGCTTCGCAACAATATTTAGTGCTCGGCGTTGCTCTCTGCCATACGCAACGCCTCGCCCATTTATTTCACTATTTTAATTTTATTGTAATAATCCGAGGCGAAAATTAGTGGCAAAACAATTTTCGCCGAGTGTAACTATTGTCACCGAAGGTGACGGATTGAATTATTTTTTGATTATGGCAATTTCTGTTTGTTTACTTCCTTGCTTTCTCTATCCTTCCTTTCAATAACGCATCCAAGCTTTGATCATTGACTTTAATAACCTGCCACCTAACCCCTGGAATGTCTCCTTTGGAGCCTCCCATCGCACCACCAATGCATTCAATTATCACTTCATCATGCTCATCTATCAGCTTTGTTGCGCCGTCTTTTGGGCAGAATGCAGTCACTTGCCTTCCGTTCTTAATTAATTGCACACGAACACAGTTTCCAGTTAAAAACCCATTTGCAAAAAAATTATGGTTATTATTGTTGGTTGTTATATCGATTAGCTCTTTGCATTTTACTTGTTGAATTTCATCTATTTGTTCCCAAACTAAACCATTATTGCCCAAGCCAGCAGTTGCCTTTATTATCCAGTCTTTAAAACCTGTATATTTAGATGTTGTTCCGATTTTACCTAAATTCTTGACGCCACGAGAAACCCAGTAATTAATGGTTCCTTTTTTGATAAAGTCAAATCCTTGGGCATTCAAAGTCTCGGCTATCTTTTTTATGCTGTATCCTTTCTGTCTTAAAACTAAAAATTTTTTAAATGCTTCATTGGCTCTGGCCATATGTTTTAATTTTATTGTTAGATATTGATATGCCAACCTTCCTAGGTGGCTTCTTTGCTTGTTGTACCTGTAACCAACTTTTCCATACAAATTTGCAAGATTTACGTGGTTTGAATCTATGTAGAGGAAAATTCTAAATGTCGCCACGCCATTTTTTCTCCTGCCGAATTCCTTGTATTTTATTTTAGAGGTAATTTGAAAATCGCCAAGGATTTTTTTTAAATCGTCAGCAAATTTTAAACCTCCGTCTAAGTTGGATTTTGTTTTGCTTATTACCAACGAAGGCGGCATAAAAGTTTTGTTTTTCAATCTGGGTTTTTCCAGTTCAGCACCAAAATATGCAGAAAGGAATTCCTCCTTTACCCATGAAGGGCTGTTCTTGATAAAAATAGGTACGCTATAACTCAAATTAGCTTTGTCCCCTACTGGCACCCCTAGACTCTTGAATAGTGTGAACAAGCTCAAGGACCCCGATTTTATTAAGCAATAGTTCCCCTTAATTGTTCTTTCCACACCATTGGCGTATACTTTACTTTCCGAATAGCCCTTAATTAGCCCAGAGCAGTTAAACCCTAGAGACTTAATATCTTTGTAAATCTCTTTTAACTCATCTTGTTGTCCAGAAGCGATAACTTTTGCATCGTTGAATCCATTTCTTTTTTTATAGATAGCCAAAGTGCCATCTCCAAATAAGTGTCCCATAAGCCTTATGATTTTTGGTAGTTTGGGATTATTTAATCTAAGAGGTAATAAGTTATTATTTTTCAGTTCTGAAATTATTTTTTCTTTCTTTGATCCTTGTGGAATGTTTTTTACAATATCCTCTTCTGTTAAGATAATCTTATCTGAAATATCATATTTAACTAATGCCATTGGCATGACTATAACTTCATCACCAATTTTTAAATCTTTAATATCTATTTTTCCTCTCTTTGTATATATTGGATGATTGCCAGTTGCAGTTAGCTCCCTGTCTGTTTCTTTGCTTCTGATTCGAAAAACAGTTGATTCCCCTCTCTCTTTGTTAGTTAAGGAAAAATAATCAACAACTTCAGAGGGCTCAAGTTCGTTTTTGACTTGGTTGTAGGTATGAACTTCCCAAAATTGCCACATGTTGCCAAATTCCTTTATTGTTGTTGTACATCCACTCGATAAAAAAACATTCGTATTAGGGGCAACGCATTTTCTCATCGCAGAGTTCGGCTGTTTCGCCTCTAATTGCACTTTTTCAAGCACAATACCTTTTGCTTGCGAAGCGCCCTCCAATGGGTCTGATTTTTCCTTTAGCCTTAAAGTCTTTTGTATATAGGGTTTATAGTGCCATTTACCGAATCTTCTTCTTTTCTTAAGTTTGTTTCCTGCAAATAATCCCTTTGATTTGTTTCCCATGTTTGTTTTGGATAATTGGTCGGTTTTTAAAGGTTGTTGTTTGTGTTTTCAGAAGGAGACTTTTCACAAAATCAGATAGTTATAGTTAAATTCCTTTAATCAGCTAAAAATAAAATTAAAACTAACATTTTATTTATTTTCATGCAAAACACCTCTTGGTTTTATTTTGAAAGAATGGTCTTATCTTATTAAGTCTAAAAGAAATTACAATAGATATGAAAGCATTATTAAAAATATTAACCAACCCCCCCTTTTATTTTAGAGGAATGTACAACAGCACCTATTTAAGCATTTCTGAAAAAATGCTGAAAAATTTCTCAATGCCTAAACTATAGCAAAGTAGTGAATAAAAATAGAGAGAATAAATTTTTTCAATATGTAGCCGATGTTGGAATCCAGAAACCAAAATCTATATAAACCTGTTTTCAAATTGCTATTGCAGTTGGGGCGGTTTTGAGAAACTGAAAGGCATATATAGTAGATGACGTAAATTTTAGTACAATATATAGTCATCTACTATATCAGGAA
>CAZLGX010000110.1:0-4642 GCA_964559395.1 uncultured Methanosarcinales archaeon | reverse complement strand
TCATAACAAAGCACAGTTCTCGCAATATTCCTTATCTCAATAGAAGTTGCTTTAAGATTCTCAATAATCTTAGCAATTAATACGAGGTTTGAAGACACTGTCTTATTTTTCACGTTTGAATTTAATTGTGTATATTTTTCAAGGAAATTGTTGCATGCATTGGTTCTGTCTTTATTTGTGACTTCTATCTTTAATGCATGGTCCTTTTCATTGTTATAATAAGACTTCATGACTTCATTATATGCCTCGCTTATGCCTGTATGTATGCTTTTTAGCTCTGACAGCATTGCCCTATTGAGATTGGCTTCGCACACGTATCTTGCAATTCTTTTCTGGCTGTCAGCGATCTTCTCCAGCCGAGCTATTAATTGACTGTCACTGTGTAATTGCCATGGCTGCAACCCAAGGGATTTTGCTATTCTTGGATTTTTCATTGCATTCTTTATTACTCTGTATCCAAGGAAGTAAAGCCTATTGACATCAACATCTCTATGATGTATATTGTCATAGCTGCATTGTCCAGTAAGGCAAAGAATAGCATCTTCCATCATGGCTCTTGTAATTATATCCATCCTTCTTATGATATTGTTAATAGAAATTTCATTTATGTTAATTAAGTTTTTCGCAACAATTCTTGTTGAAGTCTGCTCCATAATCTCCAATCCAGAAAGATTTCTGATAACATCTTTTATTTTTGGCGCTTCCGCATAGTTGCTGTCAAAAGAGATATTAATTGTGTCGTAACCATTCAGATAGGAAGAAACAATTTCTGCCTTAATAAGCTCCAGGTCTTTGCCTTTTGCATTTATGTCGATATCCTTCAAATCAGGCTTCCTATCCTCTTGGCTTGCGCTGAGAACTAATTCAAAACCATCGTCATTTACAGAGATAAAATCCCCTTTTTTCAGATTGTTTTTTTCAATCCAGCTTTTGGGCATTGATAAAATATAAGAGCCTTTGCCGAAGCTGATAAGCTTCCTAACATCGATATTAACCACCCTTTTAATTTAAAATATCTAATTTGTGGATTTTAGACCATATATAAATATTATTATGGGAAATAGTAGATATTGCAAAATATATATCGTATATAGAAAATTCTTTTTTTATATATTATATATGTTATATAGGTTAATTATTTAAAGCAGCTTTATCCTAATTAGTCTAAGGGGTGATTTGGGTGCTGAAAAGGAAAATTGAGTACGATGAGGAAGATAACGACGATAGCAGCATCTACTCTAAGCAAATTAGGGAATCAATGCTAGATGATGATGAATTAACCCCTATAGAAGAAGCGTTCATGGCTGGCTATGAAGAGGCGATTTAAAAATGACAAGATTTATCTGCACAAATTGCGGAACTTTTATCGTAAAGAGCGCATTTAGCGATCCATATATGTGCAGGGATTGCGAAAAACTGCTGGAAGGCGCTGAAGCTGCAGAAAAGTATAATTATCTTGACACTATGATGTGATTTAAATGAAACTGCATCACCAGTTTGATTTAAAAGTTAATAACGTAAAAGTATTTGGCAGAGAATTGTTTGCTATTCCTCCATACATTATCGAAGAATTAGCAACTAATCTATCAAAGAAAGGTTATACGGTATTAAAATCCTCTGCCTATTATATGGGAATTCCTCAGAGTATTACTGTTGTAAAGGAATTCTCAGGGCCTTTTGTAAGCCATTTTGCAAATAAGATAAGAGACGATTTTGATGCAGTTTCTAAGCAGCTTGGGATAAAAGAATTGTTTGAGTGAAATCTTAAATCCAGTATCTCTAGTATATGCTAAAAACCTTAAATTCTGCCTTTTTAAGCTCTATAAAGCTTTTCTAAAAACGCAAGGTTTATATAGTTCAGGGCTTTAAAATTATCAGGTAAACATACTAATTTGTCGACGAAAAAGTTGTGGTTTTATTATTTTCATATACTAAAAGTTTAGATACAGAACTATGGTTAAATATTTTTTAAAAATATTATTGATTAGATAGTTATTGGAATGCGCTTATTGTCCAGCGCAAGAAGAACAAAAAGAATCAAGCGTTTAAACGCATTAACGAAAACTCCATTAACGATTGAACATCAACGAAAAAATTCAATAAATAAGTCATTAAAAAATAAAATTAAATCAAAAATGGAACAATCACAGCATATCCAACAAGCCGAAGCATCAAAAAAATCTGATGAATCAAGCTACGAAGCAAAAGACATTCAAGTTCTTACCGGGTTAAGTGCAGTACGTAAGCGCCCAAGCATGTATATTGGGGACACATCTATACGAGGCCTGCACCATCTTGTATACGAGGCTGTTGACAATTCTATCGATGAAGCTTTGGTTGGATTTTGCACAAAGATTTCTGTTGTCATAAAGAAAGACTGCTCAATCACAGTAAGTGATAATGGCAGAGGCATTCCTGTCGATATTCACCCAAAATTAGGCATACCTGCAGTCGAGGTTGTAATGACAAAATTGCACGCAGGAGGCAAATTTGACAAAAAGGTTTACAAAGTGAGCGGCGGCTTGCATGGTGTTGGAATTTCTGTTACAAATGCCTTGTCAAAGGTATTGACTGTACAAGTCAAGAGGAACGGAAAAATTTACCAGCAAAAATATGAAAAAGGCAAGACAGCCTCGCCTCTTAATGTTGTAGGACAAGTTGATGAAAAAGACACAGGCACAACAATTATTTTTGCTCCAGATAACGAAATTTTTCCAATAACTGACTTCAGCTTTGATATTTTATCAAGCAGATTAAGAGAGCTTGCTTTTTTGAATAAAGGCATCAAAATAACAATTGAGGATGAAAGAGACAATAAAAAGAACGAATTCCAGTATGATGGGGGCATAGTGTCTTTTGTGGAATATCTGAATAAAAATAAAAATCCGCTTCATAAGGTTGTTTATTTCTCCAAAGAAAAAAATGGCACTCAATTTGAATATGCCTTTCAGTACAATGACGGCTATCAGGAAAATGTATTTTCGTTTGCCAATAATATCAATACACATGAAGGAGGTACACATCTTATTGGATTTAAGACTGCCCTGACAAGGGTTATGAACAGTTATATCGAAAAAAACAACATAAAGGGAATAAAGCTTACAAGTGAGGATGTGAGAGAGGGCTTAACAGCAGTTATTTCCATAAAAATACCTGAGCCTCAGTTTGAAGGGCAGACAAAAACAAAGCTGGGAAATTCTGAAATAAAAGGATTAGTTGACTCAATTGTAAATGACACTTTGGGATCTTATCTTGAGGAGAACCCTGCAATATCCAAAACGATTGTCTTTAAATGCGTAAATGCTGCTCAAGCGAGAGAAGCAGCGCAAAAGGCAAGGGAGCTGACAAGAAGAAAAGGTGCTTTAAACCACGGCTCACTGCCGGGAAAATTAGCTGATTGCTCTGAAAAAGACCCTGCAAAATGCGAGTTATATCTTGTTGAGGGCGATTCAGCCGGAGGGTGTTTTTCTGGAGATACAAAAATTGCGCTTGCAGATGGAAGGAAAGTCTCTTTTATAGAATTAATAGATGAATATAATGAAGGAAAAGAAAATTATTGTTACACAATTTTGGATGATGGCAGGGTCGGAATTCAAAAAATTGAGAATCCTAGAATGACAAAAACAACTACAAACGTTATTAAAATAGTTCTTGATAACGATGAAGAAATTATTTGCACGCCAGAACATTTATTTATGCTACGGGATGGAACTTATAAACCAGCATCTGAACTTAAAGCTACAGATTCTTTAATGCCTTTCAAGACGCAGTTATCTCGCTTAGGAAAAAGAATTACTATAAAAGGTTATGAACTTGTCTACAGCCCAAAAGAGAATAGGTGGATATTTACCCATATGCTGGCTGATGAATATAATTTAAGAAGTGAAATTTACAGCGAAATTGATGGAGCACATAGGCATCATAAAGACTTTAATAAATTAAATAATCATCCTAGCAACATCTGCAGATTAACCAAAGAAGAGCATTGGGCGTTGCATTCCTTGCTTATACACAAGACGATGCATAGGAAAGATGTCTTTGATAAACTTAGAGAATTAAGGCAAAGGCCGGAATTTAGAGAAAAAATAAGGCAAAAAATGCTTCAAATGAGAAAGGAGTTAAGCGAACGTGCAAAAATTCAATGGGAAAATGAAGAATATAAAAAATATATGGTTAAGAAATTTTTGGAGTTCTATAATTCCAATTCAGAGTATAGGGAAAAATCTAGAAAGATATTGAATTATGCGCAGCAGAAATATTGGTCAAACCTAGATAATAGGAAAAAACAATCTGACAGAGTAAGAAAATTCTTCGAAGAAAATCCCGATGCCAAAAGAGTACTCTCACAAATTGCAAATAAACAATGGTTAGATGAGAGATTGAGAAATTGGAGGAAAAATAAGACAAAAGAGCAATGGACACCTGAATTTAGAAAAAAACGCAAGATGGCATATGACAAGACATACTACGAGAGTACAGTAAAGGTTTTGAGGCAGATTTATGAAAGGGATAATGTGATAATATGTGAGGAATTCGAAAAATTAAGAAGAAAATTAAATAACAAAAACGTATTGTCTTACAAGACTTTTCTTGAGCGTTTTTTTCAGAATGATAAAGGAAGGCTTATTCAGGCAGTTGAAAA
>CAZLGX010000109.1:0-4668 GCA_964559395.1 uncultured Methanosarcinales archaeon | reverse complement strand
TTTGGAATTCCCTCAAATTTATTTCGAGGCCTAGAAAAAAGAACAAGAGTATTATGCCAATGTTTGTCAGGAAAGAGAATACAGACAAAGCGTTATTATCAAACAAATAGTTTTTTATAAGGGGCAAGCCCAATATTAACCCAGCAAGTATCTGGCCAAGAACCCTAGGAAGCTTTAGGAATCTAAAAAATTCCGATAACACATAAGCAGAGACAAGGGTTATTAATATTACTAGTAGTATGTTGGCCATCAGTATTTCCATTGGACAATCTATATAAATACTTTTTCTTTTATTCCGAGATTATCATTAAAAACAATATATTTTTAACTAACTTCTTACTTAAACGAGAATATGCAGTCAGATAAAGACATTAAAAAAGAATTTAAAATAAAAGCATCAAAAGATCCAGATAAATATTATGCTACTTCTATATTGAAGAAAGAGGGTTTTGCAAGAAAGCACTGCAAGAAATGCGGGACTTATTTCTGGAGCGTGACTCATGAGGAAGTCTGCGGCAATCCTGCCTGCTCTGGCGGCTTCAGGTTTATTGGAAATACTCCTGCAAAAAAAGAACTTGATTATATAGGAGTATGGAAGGAATTTTCTTCCTTGTTTAAAAGGTGGGGCTACACACCTATAAGGCGATATCCTGTTGTAGCTCGTTGGCGCGATGACACAGATTTTGTTCAGGCTTCAATTTATGACTTTCAGCCTTATGTTGTGTCAGGCGAAGTTGAACCTCCTGCGAATCCACTAGTTGTGCCGCAGATGTGCTTGAGGTTTAATGATATAGATAATATTGGAATTACAGGATCTCATTATTGCGCTTTTGTTATGATAGGGCAGCACGCTTTCATGAAGCCAAAAGACTGGAACCAGGAAAAATATTTCACAGACATACATAACTGGCTGAAGCAGGGGCTTGGCTTGCCAAATGAGGAAACAAAATTTCATGAGGACGCATGGGCAGGAGGAGGCAATTTCGGACCTTGCATGGAATATTTTTCCAGAGGTCTTGAGCTCGGAAATCAGGTTTACATGATGTTTGAGCAGACTCCATCCGGCTACAAGGAATTAAATCTAAAGGTCCTTGATATGGGGATGGGTCATGAGAGAAATGCATGGTTTACCCAAGGAAAGTCAACAAGCTACGAGACAACATTTCCTACAGTTATTAAGAAATTATACAGTTTGACAGGAATTGAAGTTGACCCTTATCTCATGCAAAAATTTTTGCCATACGCCTCTTATCTCAATGTTGATGAAGTTGAGAATATAGATGATGTCTGGAAAGATGTCGCTAACAAGATTGGTTATGACGTTAATGAATTAAGAAAAAAAATATTGGAATTGGCTGCCATGTACTCAGTTGCCGAGCATTCGAGAGCTTTGCTTGTGGCGCTAAGCGATGGCGCATTGCCTTCAAATGTCGGCGGCGGCTATAACCTAAGGGTTATTTTAAGAAGAGCACTGTCTTTTATTGACAAATACAAATGGGACATTTATCTTCCTGACCTCTGCAGATGGCATGCTGCATATTTAGAACCATTATTTCCAGAATTAATGGGAAACTTGGATGAAGTTGAAAAAATACTTGAAGTTGAAAGGCAAAAGTATGAAGCAACAAAGCAAAAAACAAATTCAATGATTTCTAAATTGATTAAGGAAGAAATTAATGAAAAGAAGCTGCTTGTTTTGTATGACAGCTACGGAATAACACCAGAGATTGTAAGAGAAGAAGCATTGAAATTCGATAAAAAAATCAAAATTCCAGAAAACTTCTACGCGAGAGTCGCTGAATTGCATGAAAAACAGAAACAGGTGCATGCAACGATTAGGGAAGAAAGATTAAATTTAGAAGGCATTTCTGATACGAAAGCACTATATTGTCATGATTATAAGAAGACTAAGTTCAAAGCAAAGGTTGTCAAAATAGTCGATAGCAAAGTCATTCTCGACGAAACCTATTTTTATCCGACATCCGGCGGACAATTGAATGACTTAGGCACTTTGAATAACCAGAATGTAGTGGATGTATTCAAGCAAGGCAGTGTCATAATGCATGTACTAAGCCAAAAACCGGAATTTAAAGAAGGTGATGTTGTTGAAGGAGAAATCGATTTGCAGAGAAGACTGCAACTGGCAAAGCATCATACTGCAACTCACATAATAAATGCGGCTGCAAGAAAAATTCTTGGCAGCCATATAAATCAGGCAGGGGCAAAAAAAGACATTGATAAAGCAACAATTGACTTGACACATTACCAAAGCATTACGGATGAGGAACTGCATGAAATTGAAAACGAAGCGAACAGATTAATTAAAGAAAATATTCAGATTGAAAGTAAATTTGTGCCAAGAACAGAGGCAGAGCAGACTTATGGCATGAATATTTATCAAGGCGGAGCAGTTCCAGGAAAGATGCTTAGGATTGTAAACATCAAAGGAGTTGATGCAGAAGCCTGCGGTGGAACGCATCTCCACAATACATCAGAGGCAGGTGAAATAAAAATATTGAAATCAACAAAAATTTCTGATGGAATTGTAAGATTATATTTCACAGCAGGCGAGGCTGCGCAGAAAGAGAAAAAACTGGAAAAGGAGATTCTGGAGGAAGCTTCAAGATTGCTGAATGTCGGGATAAATCAGTTGCCGTCAAGAGTCAGCGAATTGTTTGAAAAATGGAAGCTAGCGAAAAAATCGATTGAAAAGAAAAAAGAAATTACTTTGAAAGAATTAGAATTAAAAACAAAAGAAGAATTTAAAGGAAATGTTCTTGATAAAGTTTCTGAAACATTGAAAACACAGCCAGAGCATGTTGTTAAGACTATAAAGAGGTTTTTGAAGGAATTGGATGAGATGAAAAATAAAATAAATTAGCTTATAAGCAACTTTGTTATTTATATTCTTTTCCCAACTGCAAAGGAATCCCATTTATATTGCTCTAATGCGCGATTGATGTCTTCTTTTGTCTTGTACTTTCGTTCAGCCCACTGAATAAGACTTTCAATTGTTATCTTGTCGTCAGGATTTGAAGGCTTTACGTTTCTGAAAACAAGAACTGGCTGACCATTAGGACTTGGTCTTACAAAAGAGTATGGGGTTTTGCTACCATTTAGCGTTTCATACATCAATGTCATTCCATTAATCATTGACGGAAAACTGGGCTGGTAGTTAGAAGATCCATTAATCATTGACGGAAAACTGGGCTGGTAGTTAGAAGATGCCATTTATTTAAACTCCGTGACCGTAACCCAGTGTGAAAATCTCTTGGTCATCAGCAAGTTCCAAAATCGGCTCCGAAGGAATTACTGCCATACGACCTCTCTGAGCACTGTTATTTATATAGTTCAATGATGCATCCAAACACGCCTCAAGTGACGCTTGAACAAAGTCTGAACGCTCTTTTACAACTGTTGGTAATTGTCCATCACCTGGCAACGATGCGCAAGCACGATATACTGTATCACCATCTCGGACTATTTGGTCAAACGATATAACCAGTGTTGGAGGTGTAAACTTTGTTGCATGTTGAATCGCATCTCTCAGTGCAGCCATAACATCATTTCCAACGCCTACTACTCTTCCTTCATATCTGTCCCTAACATATTTTCCCAAGATAACTGTTGGTGAACCACTTGTTCCTCTTAGAGCATAGGACATCACTCTATAACTTATTGGATTAGTGTCTATTATCCTTCCGTTACCAGCCATTTTGTCTCACCGTTTGTTTAATTTATTTTATAACAATTTGCTAGGAAGCTCCACCTATTAATCAATCTAATGGCACTATTGCCACAAAATTTATATATTATGACATTATGCCGTCATTTATGACATCAGTTGCAAAGCTGGTTGCAGGGGAAATAGAAGAAGATGTTATAGTTAGAAGGGCACTTGAAAAGGGAATTATAAGCATGAAGGCCCTTGCTGTGTATCTCATAAAAAAGAAGAATCTAAATGCATCAACCGATGCAGTAGTGAGTGCTATAAGAAGATACAAGGAAGACAGCCCTTTGGAGAAAAAATATGAAAAGGCAGTGGAAGTAATTTCAAAATCATCAGACATAAGGATTACTACCAATATCGCGGAAATTGCTGTTGAGAAAAATGAGGAGTCACAGAATATATTGCAAAAAGCGTTTAATATGGTAAGTTATGAAAAAGGTGAGATACTTCTCATAATCCAAGGAGAAAAATCAATTAAGCTCATAATTAATGAAAAAAACAAGGACAAGATAGTATCATTATTTTCAAAAAAATCAATATTGCATATTGAAGAAAATCTGGCTGAAATAAACATACACCTTTCGGATGATGCGGTAAAAACTCCAGGCATAATATCAACCTTATCCACAGAGTTCATGCTGCATGACATTAATATTTATGAGTCAATGAGCTGCGTCCCTGAAATGCTGTTTTTCGTGAAGCAGAAAGACGTCATGAAGGGTTATCAGGTATTATCAATGCTTGTAAATATTGAAGAATGATTTTAAGCAAAATAAATTAATTTAGATTGCTGTTTTATAGAATTCAAAAGAATGCTTTTTTTAAGAATCTTGTCTAAGTTAAAATTAAATTTTTTCTTTATTAAATTTTTAGCATATGTAAGCATTAACTCTTTGCTTGAAAACTCAATTGGCTTATTATTTACAGCTTTACGAGTC
>CAZLGX010000108.1:0-4680 GCA_964559395.1 uncultured Methanosarcinales archaeon | reverse complement strand
GAATGGACAAGATGATTGTTGATTCTTTGGGAGATGTCACAGTCACAAATGACGGTGTCACAATTCTGGAAGAGATGCAAATTGAGCATCCTTCTGCAAAAATGATTGTTGAAGTCGCTAAAACACAGGAAGATGAAGTTGGAGACGGAACAACAACAGCAGTTGTTTTGGCAGGCGAGCTATTAAAAAATGCTGAAAATCTCCTTGATCAGGATGTTCATCCTGCTGTAATAGCAAGAGGATATAGATTGGCAGCAGAGAAAGCTTTGGAAATTCTAAACGAAATGGCAGAAAAGATTACATCAAAAGACGAATTTGTTTTAAAACAAATTGCAATGACTGCAATGACAGGCAAGGGCGCGGAATATGCAAAGGAAAAATTAAGCGATTTGGCTGTAAAAGCAGTAAAATTAGTTGCAGAAGACAGTAACTTAATTGATAGAGACAACATTAAGCTTGAAAAAAGAAGCGGAGGCTCGGTCGAGGATTCAGAATTAATAAGAGGAATAGTAATAGACAAGGAAAAAGTACATTCAAGCATGCCACGACTGGTAAAAAACGCAAAATTAGCCCTGATAGACAAGGAGATTGAGATAAAGAAGACAGAGGTTGATGCAAAGATAGAGATTACATCTCCGGATCAATTGCAGGCATTTTTAGATCAGGAAGAAAAAATGCTGAAAGACATGGTGGAGCAGATTGCAAAGTCAGGAGCAAATGTATTGATATGTCAGAAAGGAATTGATGATGTTGCGCAGCATTTTCTGGCTAAAAAGAGAATTTATGCTGTAAGGCGTGTTTCTGATTCTGACATGAAAAAAATCGCAAAAGCCACAGGCGGAAAGGTTGTTAGCAACCTTCATGACTTAAGCAAAGACGATTTGGGATTTGCAGGAGCAGTTGAAGAGAGAAAAATAGGAGACGACGAATTTACTTATATAATGGAATGCAAAAATCCAAAAGCAGTGACAATATTAGTAAGAGGCGGAACAGAGCACGTAACAAATGAGATTGAAAGGGCATTAACAGATGCTGTTGGCGATGTTGCTGTTGCATTACGAGATGGAAAGGTTGTTGCAGGCGCAGGCGCTCCAGAAGTTGAGCTTGCAATGCAAATGAGGAAATTTGCAGAGTCTCTAAGCGGAAGAGAGCAGCTTGCAGTCCAATCATTTGCCGACTCAATGGAAATAATTCCGAGGACTTTGATTGAGAATGCCGGCTTGGACCCAATTGACATAATGACCGAGCTTAAGTCAGCACACTCAAAAAAGCTGAAGTGGGCAGGTGTTGACGTCTTTACCGGAAAGATTACTGACTCATGGAAGAAAGGAGTTATAGAGCCGCTGAAGATAAAGACACAAGCGGTATCATCTGCATCAGAAGTTGCTACTATGATCTTGAGGATAGATGATGTGATTGCATCAGCAGGCTCCAAGGAAAAAGGCCCAAAAATGCCCCCTGGAATGGGCGGCATGGGCGGAGAAGAGATGGGGTATTAATCCCATAAATTTTTATTATACCTCTTTTTTATTTTGTTTATGTTAGAAAATTTATTATCAACTGCTGAAACAGGCATAACAAGACGAAATTTTTTACTAGGCTCTACTGTTGGATTATTTTGGCCTTCTCTTCCAAGATTGGTTACTGGACAACAAAGCATCATAACTTTTGAAGATGCAAAAAAAGATGTTTCCTTAAGGCAGGAATACATAGACCAGTTAGTAAAACGATTATTTGGAGAAGAAGCGCTTATCTACTTAAACGGTGGTTTTGTTTACGACCACGATGGCGACAAAGCAGACGAAAAGCTAATATCTATTGCAAAAAAGTTGTCTGAGGATCCGCATTATTATGAAATATTGGCTAATCAATTGCGTAATAACACCTCTATGTTGTCTGTTGTAACTACTTACTATGAAAACGATGCTAGATTTAGTAAATATGGTATTGGGGAAAGAAAGACAAAAATTGAAGAATTTCTAAAAACTGAAGAAGGTGTAAAAGATTATGGAATGAAAGTTTTGGTATTAAGCTTAGGAATACCGACAGTAAGCAGAAATATGTCTAGTTCACCCATCTACCCATTTAATTTTGGAAAAAAGGTAAAGAGTGAAATTTTTATTAACAAAGGAGCTTTTGAGGATTCTTATATATCAGCACGCAATAATTCCAGAATACCATTACCAATAAGCGAAGAGGCATTCATAGAAACCTTAAAGCATGAATTCAAGCATGTGAAAGACCAGTTTGAGGGTATTTATGGGGACGATTTTGAAATATCAGAATCTAATTTTGATAAAGTTGACCAGAGAGTTACAAGATTTGTATTAGAAAGCCGTGCATACAGGAATGGGATTGAAAATACAAGGAAATTAAACAAAAATTCAGGCAATGAATTTGAGAAATATCACCCGTCATATTTAATTCACTTAATAGGATTAACCCTCGAGGTTAATGCTATCAACAGACTTAAAGGCCTATTTGATTTGTACAGTGATGGTATATTAAATAAGCATCTTACTTCTCTTAATGAGTTTATTGTTGAAGCTAGACAAGTTCTTGCTGATGTTGATAGGATTTACTCTAGATAAATTTACAGCCAAGTGTCCTTCTAGATTTTGATTATTTTTATTTTCAGTTAATGCTCGATCGTTATTGAATCTTTTGCGCATCATACTTAATTTTTAGGTTTCTTCTTGCCTTGGACAATAGGGCAGCCCAATAACAAATTATTCAAAAAAAAATTAATGATTTTAAAAATCAAATCTTATTCCCTAAACTTGTAGATATAAGAATTCTTTCTCTGTCCTGACTTGTTGGGGTATTTGAAGCTCACAGAAGAGCTATCCCTTAGTTTTTTCAGGCATGTTGTAACAGAGCCGACTGATGCCTTTAGCTTGCTGGCTATTTCTTTTGATGTAAACCATTTTGTCTTATGCTTCTTGAGCAAAGAATAAACTTCCTGCTGTCCCATACAGATGATTAGAAGCAACTATTATTTAAGCTTGTTTATTGAAATGAGACTTTTTTCTATGCCACCGGACAAAAAAGCACTGGACATTTGCTTACGCAGGATATATAAGGGGGTTTTTCTATAGAGATTAAAAAGAAAAAATGGCCGAGTTGGCCAAAAAACCAGACTCAGAGCCAGTTGACACATTACCAGTAAATGTATCAAAGCTACCGAGTATATAAATTTTATAACATCAACAACATCGGAATTATAGAATTGCTTCCGCTTTCTTTTATTATTTCCTTTATTTTGTCAAGTCTTTCCATGTTTAGGTAATATTTCCACCCAGTGACTTGTGAGCGAGTTCGCACGAGCTCACTCGCATTCGACTCTTTTTTCTTTTTGCCGCAGATATTCTGTTTAACCAAGGCAGCTAGCACTTCCTTGGCTATTTTTCTATCAGGCAATCCTGCTACAACATTTTCTTCGTACATTGAACCTTTGCCGTAGCATGTTGATTTGTGGAGTTTTCTTACTATGAATCTGCTATATTTAATATAGTCGCTTTTATGAACTTTCATAATCTGCCCCAACATAATCTTATTTATATATCTTTTCGTTTGAGGGATGTACTTATATCCCTTATGGGATAAATAGAAAGATTTAAATATTTGTTTCGAATTATATAATTGAAATGAAAGAAAAAAGCGTATTTTTGGAAAGAGAAGGGTACACTCCAAAAAACAAAGTGCTTGATTTTTTGATAGTTGCACAGGATTTTGACTATTCGCTTAAAGAGATTGCCAAATACTCCAATATAAGTTATCCCTGCATTAAGCAATTAAAGAAAGAGCTTGTAAAGGACAAGTGGATAACTCTTACAAGGAAGGTTGGGAAAGCCCAGATGTATAAGCTAAATTTGAAAAACAAAAAAGTCCAGAAGTTTATTGATTTTTTCTGGGCTGTTGTTAGCGAAGTGGTTGAAAGGGAATTGGGCATCAAGGATAAAGAAGAAAGCAAAGAAGATTTAAAGTCAGCCTCGTCAATGAGGGGATTGGCGGTTTCTGCGAGGAATGTTTGAATGTTGATAAAATTTCTTACTTAGCCATCAATTAATTAAAATATTTGATCATCTCTTACTGCAATTTTGATTGGCAGAGACTGATGCATATGATCTTCAAAATAAATACACTCTTTCTAAAATTGTACCATGATTTTTGTAAGTTATTAAAATTAGTTAGACATATAGAGTTTATAATGTTACACATACTTTTCTCCAAATCTGAGGTATTTTTTATTTCTCTATAAACCTTTCCCTTTTTAAATAAATTTAAAGAAACCTTTAAATAGCACCTCAACTATTCTATTAAGTTCATCGCCTCCAGTTCAATATTGGTTAGATATCCAAATTCTACGGTACATATTGAAGGCTGATGGCCAAAGTAATCTTTGGCGATAGTGGGGTTTCAGAATTAATCTTCTGAGACCTATTTGTGCTTAATGTGTGCATTAAGTACGTGTAAACAAATTAAGTTTCAGCCCAATAAGTGTGACTAGCGACCAAATGTACAAAGGATGGATCGTTATGTCGATAAACGCTTTGCGTTTTCGATCACGCTCGAAAATCATTGATTTTCGACGAAAATTAAATAATAGCTAAATCAAAGACGTCAAGTCAATGATTTAAAATTAAATCCCGTTGATCCTGCGGGAGGTTGCTGCTATTG
>CAZLGX010000107.1:0-4688 GCA_964559395.1 uncultured Methanosarcinales archaeon | reverse complement strand
CTTTTGAAGCGTCCTGCGCTTTTTTGATTCTTCTTGCTTACTATTCATTTTATCACCTCTGTTATATATTATGAGCGTATTCTATAAAGAATGTTGTTTATGCTTGTGTTGGCTCTTCAGCATTTGCAGCATTCTTCTGCTTCAAGCTTATTATTTGTATTAATTTGAGCGCGTTAATTTCCTGTTTTAATTCCTCTATCTGATCCTTTAGTTCATATATCAACTCATAATTGTGCTGTATGTTGTCAGCGTTTTCATTAACAACGCTAGGAAGTTCAGAGAAATCAGAAAACTCTCTTCTAATTTGCTTTATCCACGAATCCACATTGTCCCGGAATATCTCAAGCTCTTTTTCCATTCTGTGCCTCGTTACGAGGGGACTGGGCAAGACTGACAAGTCAGCTTTATGCTCGCTGAAAAAGCAAGCTTTTGGCCACTCGTGTGTCATTGTCTTGCCGCTGCCTCTGCTCAAAAAGAGGCATCTTCAAAGACTTGAACAATACAAGATTGTTTCTTTGCCTTCCAAGCGATAGCAGGTAGCTGCATCTGCCTCTTTTTGATACCAGTATATCTTTTTTATCTTATGATATACTAGTATACTTTTCCGTATATTCACTTATTTAAATACCTTTCGTTTTTTGTATATTCTACAGAATATAAATACCCAGAAAGACAAAGTTTAAGTATTATAACGGCTATAAGGCTTAATTATGAGGATGGAACAAATAATAGGTTTCGGTACCTTTTTGGTAATACTGGGATTTGCAATAATTTTTTTTGGTATCCTAAAAGGGGGTAGGGAAGGCAGCTCTCAAACAAAAGTAGCAGTAGGCGGCTTTATCGGTTTTATTCCGTTCGGCTTTGGAAATGACAAGAATTTGGTGTGGTTTATTACTATTCTATCCATACTATTCTTTATTATATGGCTGTTTATAGGATTTAGAATAAGATTAGGCTAATTATTCCTCTTTATCATACTGTCCTTTAACTTTGTACTTCTTAGAATGTATTATCTCATTATACATCTTTTCATATTCTACCTGATAAGGGCTTTTGCTGAAGAATATCCTGTATACTAGATAAAGCCCGATAGCAACATAAATCCCCACTAAAATTGATTTTCCCAGCTCCATAAAAACCAATAATGTATTCTAATATTTAAATTTTAGGTTTTTGGAAACCATGGAAAAACCTAAATTTTCAAAACCTTTAAATCATGGGTAAAAATCGCTATTTCCATGAAAAAACTAGTACGAAAAACAACAGATGCAAAATTGCCTGTAAAATATGGCAATTTTAGGGTCATTGCTTACGAAGATTGCAATAAATCAGTTCATCTGGCCTTAGTCAAGGGCAATGTCAAGAGTAAAAAAAATGTTCTTGTTAGAGTTCATTCCCAGTGCGTGACTGGCGATACTTTGGAATCTTTAAGATGTGATTGTGGGTTTCAGCTTCAAAAGGCGCTGGAAATCATAGGCAAAAAAGGAGGAGTTCTTCTTTACATGGCGCAGGAAGGAAGAGGAATTGGCTTGATGAACAAGATTGCTGCCTACCACTTACAGGATCATGGAATGGATACTGTTGAGGCAAACTTAAAGCTTGGGTTCAAGGCAGATTCCAGAAACTATACAATCGGTGCACAAATTCTTGCTGATTTAGGGCTTTCAACAATCAGATTGCTGACTAACAACCCAAGGAAAATAGAGGGGTTGGAAAAATACGGCTTGGAAATAGTTGAGAGGGTTCCTATACAGATAAAGCCGAATAAACTTAATAAGAAATATCTCCAAACCAAAAAAGAAAAGCTAGGGCATTATTTGGAGGAAAAAGGGGTCGTGAAGTAAATCAAAACCTCAATAAATTCATAACCTTGCCAACATCATTTTCATTTACAAGAAAAATTGTGTCTGTCCAGCAGCTTAACGTTTCTACGATATTAACATTGTTCTCCCAAAACAATGAGCATAAATAAGCGTAAGCTCCAGGAGTTGTTTCAATTTCCTCGGGGCTTTTTATTGTTATTTCAGCAAGATTTTTGTTTTCCAAGATTATTTTGTGCTTGAACAGTTTTCTTATTGATTCAAGAAATTCTTCAGAGGTTATTATTGTTATTGCAGTTAATCCCTCAACAATTCTGAAAATTTCCTTCCTTCTTTTTATTTCTTTCTCTAGATTTAGAAGCGTTCCGAAATGTACATCTTTTTCCAATACAACAGCTATGATTTTGTTTTTTATCTCTATTTTGCTGTCTTTTAATATCTTAAGGATATTTTTTTCAAATATTTCCCCTTTTCTCAGTTTTCGCTGCAATCTTCTGCAAGCGATTAGAACAGCATCAAAATTCTTATTAAGATTTAAGTTAAGCTCTTCAGCAATCTTCCTAGACAATGAAGAGAAATTTATAAAATCATTTTTAAGACAATCTTTAATTGAAGGATGCTGAATTATGTAATTCTCTGTCAGTTTAGTTATATTTGTCATTTATGCTTGGAAGTACATTCTTTTTTTAAATGTTTTGTTTTGGACATTTTTGTTTATTATTGTTTTGAATCGGGCATCAGATTTAAAAATTAGCAAAATAAATGATTGGACTAGACATGAGGGGCCATTTGCTTAGAAAATTTGAAATGAATCATCTGCTTTCATTGAAAGATTTTGATAGAGATGGCATTATTGAACTTATCGACAGCGCCTCCCACATCAAAGCGTATCCGGATGCTTATGGAAATGCTTTGAAGAATAAGACAATGCTTATGATATTTGAAAAGCCATCGTTAAGGACCAGAGTTTCTTTTCAAGTGGGAATGCACCAGCTTGGCGGACATACTATTGTCATGGAAACTAAGGATACGCCTTTCAGAGAAAAGGAATCTATCTCAGACACTGCGAAAGCCTCAAGCAGATACGTTGACATTATTATGGCGAGATTGTTTAAGCAGGAAGATATCGAAGAATTGGCAGCAAATGCGACAGTTCCTGTAATCAATGGATTGACAGATACTTTTCATCCCTGCCAGATACTCTCCGATTTGCTTACAATTTATGAAAAGAAATTAAATCTAGCCAATTTAAAGCTTGTTTTCATAGGTGACGGAAATAATAACATTACCCATGATTTGCTTTTTGGATGCTCTGCTGTTGGCATCGATATATCAGTTGGTTGTCCTGAAGAAGCCGAGCCGCAGCAATGGATCGTTGATATTGCAAAACAAAAGGCAGGAATTAATGAATCAAATGTGGAAATAACCAATGACCCTGTAAAAGCAGTAAGAAATGCTGACATAGTTTATGCAGACACTTGGATGAGCTATCACATTCGAAAAGAACAGAAAGAAGCTAGGATAAAAATGTTTATGCCATATCAAGTAAATAAAAAGCTAATGTCTTATGCGAAACCAAATGCTATTTTTATGAACTGCTTGCCTGCAATGCGGGGTTTTGAGCAAACAGCAGATATAATAGATGGCCCTCAAAGCGTTGTGTTTGACCAAGCTGAAAACAGACTGCATATGCAGAAAGCAATAATATTGAAATTGATGGGGAAGATATAAATGTCCTATTCAAATCTAATTGGAGAATACAGGTTACCGTGGATTCAATTGCCTGCTCGTCATGAGGGAGTGCGAGAACTTGAAATGCGGGTGTTAAGAAGAAAAGAATTAGGAAACGAGATCCCACCTCAGCTAGCACAAGACTTAGAATTTGCAGCTAATAGGATGTTTTTAGAGCGAGGTTTGGAGTTAGACCGACCAGCTTCGAAAAGACCTGTATGGCACGACTTTAATTATGGAATTGTGGTACACCCACCATCAAAAGATAGGCAATATGTTGGTTTATTTTTAGCAAGACACATGCGAACAAGGAGTGGTGTAGATGTTGTCGTATACGAATTGACTGGAACAGACCCTGATTCCAGAGGATTAGGTATCTTAAGGATGATGTTTGAAGCGGCTAATCCACTTGATGTTGAATTAACTCGAGAAATCTCGCCTGGAAAAGAACGCCACTTTCTTCGCGCGTTAAGGACAAGCGACTCTAAAGCTCATGAAATGTATTTAAGAAGAAGCGATGAAAATAGGATAGTGCCTGCCACGCATGACAATGGTGATGGTTTATACAAACCTCCTAATTATTTTGTTCATTTTTACGGGGTAAATGGAAATTCTGAAATTCTTGATGCTGTTGCACGCGAAATTGCTGGTTTGCCGCCGAAATTTAGGAGGATCCAACCCAAAAAATAATATAATAGTCCTATCTACGATCTTTCTATGAAACCTTTTATCTTCGGCCATCGAGGAGCAATGGCTTACGAGCCTGAAAACACATTGCGTTCTTTCAAAAAGGCGATTGATTTAGGCGTCGATGGGATTGAATTTGATGTTAGAAGATGCAAATCCGGAGAAATTGTAATTATCCACGATGAAAAAGTTGACAGAACAACTAATGGAAGGGGTTATGTAAGAGACCTAAGTTCGAGTGAATTAAAAAATAGAAATAGTTCTGATGCAATTAAGAGCTTTTTTGAGAAATCAAGAAAACGGCTATTTCGACAGTTATGATAAAAGTATGTCAAAATTTAGTGACGATAAATAACTCTATCGAAAGCTTTATTAACCACTTCAATCTATTTCTCTTTTTTAATGCGCGAGGTTAAAAAGGTCAGACTTATTCTTGAAAATAACGAAGAG
>CAZLGX010000106.1:0-4734 GCA_964559395.1 uncultured Methanosarcinales archaeon | reverse complement strand
TGTAGAGGTAAAACAATGCTTTGTTAGCAGCATCGCCGTTTTCTTTGATATAAACAGCAGCTATAGCGCAATTATGCATTGCCTCAGACATTTTGCCCCCATGAGAATTTGTAAGGCAATCAATTTATTTAAATGTTTCCTTTTTAAAACAGATATTTATAAATTATATAAAAAAGAAGAATTCGCTATCTATCCAAATGTTGAAAACATCTCTTTCTTTTTTAACAAATCCATGAGCACCTTTACTTATATTTTAAGTCATCTCTGAAGTCAAGTACGTCCAGCTCCTCCAAAAAGGTGCTTGGCTCTCTGCTAACCTCTTCTTTCACTGGCAGTTGTGTTTTTCTCATTTTTTCACCTATAGAGCCCTTTCTCTACTTTATCAACACCTCTTTACAACACTAGACATCTCTTTAATGCTAGTAAAGCTTATTTTTATTATATAGTTTTTCCTTATAGTTTATAAAATTTATATAAAAAGAAAGATTTATATAGAAATAATGTTTTCTTTAATGTACTACAAAGATTAAGGGGTATATTTATAAATTTTCAGGTATCCTTATAAGATTTATAATATGGGGTGGTGAATATCAAAAGAAGCGTAATACAGATAGCGAATTCCACGCAGCTAATTTCACTTCCTAGGAAATGGAGCCAGAAGTATGGGGTTAAGAAGGGGGATGAGTTGGAGATTGTAGAAAATGGCAACAAAATTTTTATTAGCACAGAAAGATCTGCAGAAGCTGAAAATCTAGAAATTACACCCCCTCATTTAAAAAATATAACAGAGCGGTTTGTCACAGCTTCTTATAGAAATGGATGCAAAGAAGTTAAAGTTGCTTTTGACAAGGAAGCAAATCCAGGCTTATTGGAGTATATCAATCAAAAAATGGATGATCAGACGATAGGCTATGAGATGATAAAGCAAGACAAAGATTATTGCTTGATAAAGGATCTTTCTGGGACAGCAACAGATGAAGAGTTTGAAAATGCCTTAAGGAGAAGCTTCCTGCTAACAACAACCATGTCAAAAGATATTCTAGAAGCTCTAAAGAGAAAAGATATTGAAGAACTAAAAAACATGTATTTTAGAGATAGAAGCATAAACAAATTCACAAATTACTGTGCAAGACAACTCATATTGAAAGGCTACAAAAATCACAAGACAACAATATTTATGTACCATTTTATCAGGGATTTTGAGGCAATGGCGGACCAATACAGCTTAATGGCTGTCTATTATTCATCTCAGCCTACAAAGCTAAGCAAAGAATTTCTTGACTCACTGCAAATTGCTAATGATATTTTAGCGGTGTATTATGAATTATTTTATAATTTTGACAAAACAAAATTAAATGAATTGTTTACAAAAATAAAATCTGCTAATCCCAAAAGTTTATACGCGTTAAAAAAGATAGATCTTGCCATGGTTAGTTATGTAGATTCTATCCATCGGAGACTAAAAGAATTAGTTGATAGCTTAATCGAATTGAATTTGGACAAATCCAGTAATAATTAACTTTTCTTTTGATAAATATCTAGCATTCTAGCATGTAAAAACGTTAAATTGGCTCTTTGAGTAAATCCGTGAGTGGTAACATGTTTGGCATCATTTGTTTATAAATAAAAGGCACATTTTTTGGTTTTTTTTGTAGTTATTCCCGTAAAACCTCAAAGAACCGTTAAATTTAAAAATAGTTATGCCTTTTTAGTAATAAATATGAGCATTGGGGGCAAAAACCAAAAATGAAAATAGTAATAGTTCCAAATTCCTTTAAGGGGTGGAAGTCATCTTCTGAAATTGCAGAGATTATGCGAGACGCAATTATGGAATATTGCACTGAAAAAGGCATACAAACACCTGAGCTTGATGTAGTGCCTATCGGCGATGGTGGCGAAGGCACTATAGATGCTATTCTAAGTGCAGGAACAGGAGGAATAAAGACACCAGTTAGTGATGTTGTTGATCCTGTCGGTAATAGAATTGAGTCGTGGTATTTAAGTCTGCCAATCCCTAAAAAAACAGCGTTTATAGAAATGACAAAAGCTTCGGGATTGTATCTGATACCTCCTAATCAACGAAACCCATTGCATACAACATCATATGGTGTAGGACAATTAATCGCGCATGCCTATGAAAGCAGACATAGAAGAATAATCATTGGTGTTGGCGGCGCTGGCTCTCATGATGGCGGTGTTGGAATGGTGCAAGCTTTGGGAGTTGAATTCATCGATAGAAGTGGTGCGAAGATACAAGATGGTTACATGAGCAATTTTAAACTAGAACAGCTACATTATGGAACATGGGAATTAGGAGGGCTTGCTAAAAAGATTGCTGAAGATAAAAGCTTAGAAATTGAAATCGCTTCTGATGTTGATAATCCATTGCTAGGTCCAGAAGGGGCATCACAAGTATTCGGGCGACAAAAAGGCGCTACCGACGAGCAAATACCAATTCTAGAAAGAAATTTGACCATTTTAGCTGACGTTTCAGAATGGTTGCTTAAAGATACTTCGGATAAGCGGGCAGTGTATTTTGATAGGCTCAAAGCGCATAGCATAGATTCAGGGGATAGAAATCTTAGAGATATTGCCGGCACAGGTGCTGCCGGTGGTCTTTCTTATGGAGCCTTAGTATTTTTGGGTGCATATATAGGAAAAGGTATGATTCCAGTTAGAGAACTTGTTGATTTGAAAGGCCATATCAGAGATGCAGATTTGGTAATTACCGGTGAGGGTAGACTAGACGATACTACGTTCAGAGGCAAAGTAGTTATGGGGGTTGGCGAGGTAGCAAGGCTAGTAGCAAGTGATCAGCATAGAATTGGAAAACTACCAGTTATTGCTATATGCGGCAATGAAGGCAAATATGATAAAGAGAGAGCAAGAGTTTATGTAGACGCAGTTTATTCAACCTCAACAAAACCAATTGGGATTGATGAAATAATGAGGATGGGTAAGGAACATCTTGTATCTGCTGTACAGCAAGCCTTTGATGATATGTTGCATAAAAAGTATAGAAGATTATAATAAACTGGCGTCAAAGAGACAGTCTATATACTTTTGGCTCTAATAATGTAATACCTTTAGCTACTCCATCTCTGTAGCTGTAGTCTACTGATAAAACTCTTCTTGAGGCATCGCCAAGTGCTTTATAAACTTCATTGGGCGCATTTTTAACTACAATGGGGTAACCAACAACGCTTAATGCTCCGATGTCATTTGCGCTATTCCCTGCATAAGCCACATTTTGTGGATGGATGTGCAATTCCCTAATAATTCTCAATAAAGCATTAGCTTTAGTTGCTTCTGCGTGCATAAACTCAAAATAATGTGGCTGTGAAGGGCTAAATGCCAAAGTATCGCTTGACGATTCTACCAAATCTTTTATAGACTCCCTAAAAGCAGACATAACTTTTCTATCGGGTCTCACTATAATGAGTATTTTATGTGGTTGGTGGGTACTAGGCTTTACTAAAAAGTATTCCATATCATGCAAATCACTATATTCAATCAGCCCACGATTTCTCTTTATATATTCTGCTCTCATGTCTTCAACACTATCGTCCCGAACGCTCACAAGATGATTGCCATTATTCCCAAAAAAATAATTCATTAACACATTGCCTCTAAATGGCTCTCGCGACCTTAACCCCTCAAATTTTTTCATCAAAGCAATTGCATCTTCAGTTTCTATGGGTCGGCGATATAGTTGATTTCCATTGTGATCTAAGACTAATGCGCCATTGTGGGCAATTATATACCAGCCATTAAGAGGGCCTATAAGCCTTGCAATATGCTCAATTGATACTGGAGCCCTTCCAGAAGCAAATACTATTGATAAGTGTTGGCTAAGTCTTCTAATCGCCCCCAAATTTCCAGGGGAAAGCTCACCATCATTATCTGTCAAAGTGCCATCAATGTCTGTAGCAAAAAGCTTAACTGCAGTTCTGTCGTGACGAAATTCAAACAGCTTTTCCAGAGTAGCAGGGCTAATGGAGTTTAAGAGTCGTGTCAAACCTTCCCTATATGTCTCTTGTTTAGCACGAATATCCTTTCCAGCAGGATAAGTCATCCTAAAATCTCTTGGTGCAAAATCCCTCTCTCTAGCCGTTTGGTTCCATATGCTCAAATATGCTTCATCTCTCTGCCTTGAACCAAAAATCCTGCTAGTTGCTTCCTCATCTAAGGTTGCAATTAATTCAGCACTGGAGTATTTGGAGCCGACCTTTCGCATTAAGTCTAATTGCGTATCTAAGCGGTGGGGCTCTCCACTTATATTAAATATAATTATGTCAGGAACACCATTACCATTCTTCAAAATTGAACTCTCAACATCTTTTTTTGAAACAGCTTTAGCATCATAAATATCAGATGTAAATACGCTTCTAGCCACATTACTAAAATCAAGATTATCACTAGCTATGAGAACTGTTAATCTGCCTTCTCTCTCTATAAGATTATCCAATGTTGATTCTTGGCTTAATACCATTTACACACCTTCCGTCTTTTGTTGAGTAATTAGTAAGCAAATTCCCTATTTAAATTTATCGCTTTTATATAAAATATATAAAAATTTTCTATTAACAATTGTTAATTTCAATCAAAAACAATTTAAAGTACGTTTAAAACCATAATGTGATGAAAATCCTCCTAATCGGCAACGGCAAGGGAGCATACAATGCTCAACTGCTTTAAGACAGATGACTTTAAGCCTATAAGGCAGGTGTCTTA
>CAZLGX010000105.1:0-4734 GCA_964559395.1 uncultured Methanosarcinales archaeon | reverse complement strand
TAATATATTAGTCATGTCTTCTTTATAATTTATGTTCATCCCAATAAGCTCGGAAATCCCAAAATTCCAATGCAATGCCTGCGGAAGTTGCTGCAGTCATATAAGAGGAATAATCCCAAAAGAGGACAGGGAATTTATTAAGGAGCATGCGTTTGGAAAATTGCCAGTTGTTCAACTTGTCGCAGTCGAACAAATGACATTCCCTTTGTGGGACTGGGAAGCAAAAAGATTTATGGAATGGCAGCATGAAGTAAATGTAGATGGAAGAATCAAGCCATTAAGGGCGATAATGGACTTGAATTCAAACAAGGCAATTATCTTAACATACTTTATGGACGGCGAAACAGACGCTTGCCCCTTTCTCAAGGATAACAAGTGCTCTGTTTATCACACGAAGCGGGCTTATGTATGCAGATTATTCCCTTTCAACAGAAGCCCATTTATGCAGCAAGAAGGAATGCTTCCTAAGGAAAATCTGTTTGGCGAATGCGGAGCCATGGAAAAAATTCTGCCTCAGCTGCCAGAAGACTTTGATAAAATGATAAAATTTTTAAATGAGGCATTTCCTGACGGCTCTTTCATCAATGCAGTCCAGAATGACATAATTGTAGAATGGGCAAACAGGGCTATAATAGATTTAATGAAGAAAAAGATTATAAAGCCTGCAATTAACTATCCTTATGAGTTTTTGCTTAAAAGAATAATCAACTCGAAAAAAATTGATTTCATGGATTTTTTAGTCGGAGTAGAGTACTTGACTGAAAATGAAAGAAAAGATTTAATAAATAGATTTGATAACAACATAGATGCAACGGAGAAAATAAAATCCTTCCTTGATTAAATTTAATGATGATTTCATCACAAGAGATGAGAGAGCTAGAGGAAAGAAGCGCTATTCCTAGAATTGCGTTGATGGAGAATGCAGGCAAAGCCCTATATCAAACGATTAAACAGAAATTTGACCTAAAAGATAAAAAAATTCTTATGGTATGCTATCACGGCAATAACGGTGGAGATGGATTTGTAGCTGCAAGGTATTTATGCGACGAGGCAGAGACTGACATTCTATTTATTGGTGATGAAAACAGGATGAAAAAGGAAACTCTAACAAATTTCAAGAGAATAGAACATAATGAAAAAATACAGTTTTTAACTGATGATGAAGTGGACTTTGAAAATTACGATTTAATAGTCGATGCTATTTTGGGGACAGGCATAAAAGGAAGGCTGAACAGGGAAATTTCAACGATAATTGAGGATATAAACAAATCAAAAGCCTGCAAAATATCTGTAGATATTCCTACTGGAATAAACCCAGATACTGGAGAAATAGTTGATAAATGCGTTAATACTGATTTCATTGTTACTTTTCATGACATGAAGAAAGGCCTTGAAGGATTGAAGGACAAAACTGTAATTGTTGATATAGGCTTGCCAAAATGAACTATGAAGAATTACTTAATTTTATGCAAACGAGGAGAACAATAAGAAAATACAAGCAAAAAGAAATTTCAGATGATATTCTGCATAAGATTTTTGAAAGCGCAAGATGGGCGCCTTCGTGGCTTAACCAGCAGCCATGGGAATTTATTTTGATAAATGATATTAAAAAGAAAAAAGAGGTCAGAAAAATCTATGATGATGCAAGAGAAGAGCTTGGCCTGTATAAGCAGGATACCTCGTTTTTAGAAGCCGCTGCTTTGGTTCTTGCGCTTGCGGACAAAGAAAAAAAGGCTCCTGTGATTGGAACTGCGCTTGCGATGCAGAACATGATTTTGGCTGCACATTCGACTGGCTTTGGCGCAAACATAATGGGAACTCCTGTATCAACGGAAAATTCAAGAATGGAAATGAGAAAATTATTTAACGTGCCGGAAAAGTACGAATTAATTGCTTTAATGGCTTTTGGCTATCCCGACGAGCAGCCAGAGCCAAAGCCGAAAAGAGAGGCAAGGGATTTTGTGCATCTGGATAAATTTTGAAAATGAAATTCATAACAAAAAGGGATATTAAGCTGCCACATAGAAAGAGAACCAGTCACAAGGGTGACAACGGCTACGTGCTTGCCGTAGGAGGCTCAAAAGATTTTGTTGGTGCAATTACATTAGCAGGTTTGGCAGCTTTAAGAAGCGGTTGTGATTTGGTGAAAATCATCGCACCTGAAAAAGTTGCGTGGGCAGTAAATTGTTATTCTCCTGATTTGGTTACAATGAAATTGCGCGGAGATTATTTTAAACAAAAACATTTTGATATTATAAAAAACCAGATGGAAAAATTTGATGTTTTATTGATTGGGAATGGAATTGGATTGAATAATGAAACAAAAAAATTCTGCAAGAAAACAATAAAGGAAATAAAAAAATTCAAAGTGATTGACGCTGATGCAATTAAATCAATATCTATGAATGATTGCGAAAATTCAATAATAACGCCACATTCAAAAGAATTGGAATATTTTCTAATTAATTCAAAAATTAATAAAGAAATCGTGAAAAAAATTTCGTTCAAGCGAAATTTTTTTTCCAATGCAAAATTAATAAAAAAAATAACGCAGAAATTTCTCAACAAAAATAATGTAATCTTGTTAAAAGGCAAGATTGATTCCATAATTTCTAAGGATAAAATATACTACAACAAAACAGGAAATGCTGGCATGACAAAAGGCGGCACAGGTGATGTGCTTGCTGGTTTGTGCGCTGGATTTTTAGCACAGAGCAAAGATTTGGTGCAATCTGCTGTTAATGGAGCTTATTTTAATGGCTTAATCGGAGACATTCTGCTGAAGAAGAAAAAGGGTTTTACATATTTGGCAAGTGATATGGTCGAAGAAATAAGGAAAATAAGAAAAGAAAAAGGTTAAGAATAGAATTAAAAGTTGTAAAGAAGGCTTGGCTCATCGATTTACAAGATCACTTAATTCAGCAGTCACCCTAAATTGTCTCACTGTTTTCAAATCGCTTCTTAAACGATAATTTGCTTGTGGGGGTGTTCTACCTTCTTTCAACCATGTATAAAGCCAACCCGACAGAGCATCTTTTGCCATTTTTTAGCTTCCTTAAGTGTATCCCCTTCTGTTATACATCCAGGAAGGTCCGGAAACGTTACTGTATAACCTCCACTTAGACCAGGTAGCGCCTTTGCCACATAAGTTACTGTTTTGTTTGCCACTTTATGTTCCGAAATAAAACATAATTACTGTTGATTTAAAATGTTTTTGGTGCCAAAACCGCAAACTTTAAATACTATTATCTAAGATAGTTTTAAAATTAGATTTAAAAATATATTATAAACTATTAAAAATACTATTATTTCGCTCGTCAAATGGTGTGTAAATGGTAAAGATACAAAAGCTTACTTCCGGACAATTGGTTATTACTATCCCTAAGCTTCTTGCAGAATATGAAGGCTTGAAAAAAGGCATGAAGCTGGATTTCAAGAAGCACAAGGACGGGTTTGTCCTGGAGATTAAAAAAAGAAAAGGCGGTGAGAAAAGTGAAGATTGAGGACTTGGCTGATTTGTTAGGCAAAACCAGATTAGAGGTAGAGGAAATGCTCAAGGCAAGCGATGTTATTGAGCTTAATTTGAACGAAAGAAAATCCAGATACAGAAACGTGGAAGACGACGAGCTTAGGATATTTGAGTGATTTGCAAGGATTATCTAACGATAAACTTAATAAACATATAGTTCATAAGCATAAACAAAAAAGAGGTTCAAATGCCGCTGACATTAGCAGACTTGAAGAAATTCGGATTTGAGGAAATTGAGGAAAGCGAGGAGTTTAGAGGCTCAAAGATAAAGACAGGCTATCCAACCCCTTCGAGAAGGTACAGGATTCATTATGAAGGATATAACATATCGATTGAAGAGCCTTATTTCTGGACTTTGCATTATCTTAGATATTATGGCGGTTTCTCAAGAATAGACAAAATAACAGATGTTTTTGCTGCTGCTGAGAATTCTGCTTTTTTTGGAGCATCGCAGCAGAGATTGGGGTTGCAGCAGGATAAGGTAAGCCAGTTTTTAGCTACAATAGGAAAAATGGTAAGAGAGCTGTTTCAACTAGTAAGAGAGATGAGGATTTTAGATGAAAGGTTGAGTTATTATGTAGATAGCTACACTACAAGCCCAAGTTCTGAAAGCGCTGAGATAACATTAAAAGGGATATGGGTTGATTTGGTAGAGCAGGGCGCCAAAAATCCTGCATCAGTCTATGGCATGGCAAGAGAAGTCCAGTTTACCACATTGCCTGACTTGTTTTTCAGCACGCACCCAAAAAAGCAGGAAGATGTGGATTTAGTTGTTGAGAAGGAAAGAGGGCAGTTTAACAGGAAAGTAAGAGAGGTATTAAAAAGAAAATTAAGGGCGTTCTTGGCCTGGAAAGAGCATTCAATGGAGGAGCTGAAGAACAGAAGGGCTTTCACTTTGAAATTTTTAAGGCAGCATTTTGAAATAATCAGGATGTATATGACATGGGTAAAGCCATACCTGAAAAACATACAAAGGCTGCAGCTTGACCAAAGCAAAACCGAAACTCCTGACTTGATAGTGGCTTTTGAAAGCTCGATGATTGAAGTGGAGATTCTTGCCATTAAGGGAAAAGATACAGATCCGATAAAGCAATGCATTCTGATGCATTACTTGTTCAGAACAAGGCCGGAAATGAACTATTCCCAGGAATACCAAAGAGGGCCTTTGCATCTTGGAAGGGTTGAAATAGATTTCAGGGCTTATG
>CAZLGX010000104.1:0-4759 GCA_964559395.1 uncultured Methanosarcinales archaeon | reverse complement strand
TAACAATCATTATAGGTATCTTTTCAATATAGAAAATAAATTAACTCGTCCCTTTTTTACCTATACCAAACCAATATCTTTAAATATAAGTTCATACATTTTACATAAACTAATATACATTTTTGTATACTAATATATAAACAAAAGTGCAGAAACGTTGGGTATTAGATTAAATTATCTAGTCCCACGTAAGAGGATTGAACTTGGCAACTGAACTTATCAGCTTAGGCATACTCTTCGTATGCGCAATTGTAGGAGGTATAATAGCAAATAGGTTTAAACAGCCTGCTGTTTTTGGATTGCTGCTTGTGGGCGCATTGATTGGTCCTGGCTCGTTAAACCTAGTTAAGGATCCCAATATAATTAGTACCATGGCAGACATAGGTGCAATATTAATACTTTTCATTATAGGGCTTGAGTTTGACGTTTCTAAATTGATAAAACTTGGTGCAAGGTCTATATTGATAGGCTTGCTGAAATTTGCAATTGTGTTGTTCCTTGGGTATGAAATAACATTGCTTTTGGGCTTCAGCGCAAAGATTGCATTGTTTGTAGGCGTAATACTTTCTTTCAGCAGCACGGTCGTAGTTGTCAAGATTCTTGAGCAGAAAGAGATGTTTGCGAGAAAGGAAGTGCCTTTGCTTATAGCTATATTGATAATAGAGGACGTGCTTGCAGTTTTCGCATTGACATTTTTTTCCGGAATAAAAGACGCAAGCGGAAGTTTTCTTAATGTGTTTGAGCATATAGGATTCTCATTAGCGATATTGATTTTTGCTTATTTGATAATGATGAAGCTTTTGAGGTATATAATAAATATGATAATGAAGAACAACAACGACGAGTCTGTTCTGATATTCCTGTCGCTTGCAATGGGCGCATTATTCAGCTATTTCGCGTTATACCTTGGATTGACGCCTTCAGCAGGCGCGTTCCTTGCAGGCAGTCTTATAGCTTCTTTGCCGAATGCAAAGGACTACGGCAGAGCAATACACCCTTACGCTTTGATATTTACCTCAATATTCTTCATATCAATGGGAACCTTGGTGGATTTCGACATAATCAAAGATAATGCTTTCCTGATAATTGCTTTGATAGTCATTGTTATTATCTCAAGATTTATCGCAATAGGATTTTTGACTTATTTGCTTGCCAATTTTAAGGACGAGCAGCCGTTTTTTTCCAGCATAGCTATGATATCAGTAGGTGAGTTCTCATTGCTTATAGCAAAAGAAAGCCAGAAATTCAGCTTGGGCATAGACTTGGTTACAATTACAGCAGCTATAATATTCCTGACGGCATTGCTTACCTCTCTCGGGCTTAACTACAGTGAAAAATTTCATTCATCAATGAATTCAAAAATGCCCGTAAGAACCAGGCTGAAGCTCGAAAGGCTTTCAAGCTACATGCGCAAATTTTTTGACCAGATGGAAATAGAGAATTTTTTTACAAACAAGCTAAAGAAAGAGTCAAAAATAGCATTCATGCTTTTGGTGCTTACATTGTTTGTGTCATTGATTTCAAGAAGAATATCTGTTGAAATTGCTCAGAAATATAATGCTTTCTTTTTGTACGGCTTTTATTTGCTCAGCGCGATGATATTGCTGTATATTGGCAATTTGGCTTATAAGAAATTCAAGGAAATCCACCAGACATTATCAATGATATTGACGCATGTAGATGCATCAAGAAATATAAAGAAATGCAAGAGTATACTCAACAATTTACTGGTAACCTTGCTTTTGTTTTTTTCAGCCATGCTTTTCCCGTTTGTCATATTCATGTTTAACCTTAACACCATAGCAAACTTAATGCCTTTTGTATTGGCTATTGCAGCATTTTATTATCTTAAAAGGCTTGTAATACTTATAGACGGCTCGCCGCACTACGCTCCAAGCTATAAGGCCAGCGTAGCAATATCAAAGTTTTAAGCAACAAAAACTATTTAAATAAACCTCATTTTACACAGCAAATTCTGTTTAGGATAGGAGGCAAATTATGGTTAGCTTTAAACTGTGCATTTCAGACCCATCGACTGGAAAGACATTCCAGAAAGAAGTAAAAGACAACATGGCAAGGCCTTTAATCGGGCTTAATATAGGTGAAGCGATAAAGGGAGACAGCTTTGAATTAAATGGATACGAGTTCCAGATTACAGGCGGATCAGATTATTGCGGCTTTCCGATGAGAAAAGGGATACTAGGGCAGAGAAAGAAAATAACAATCTACGGCGGAATCGGTTTTAGAGGCGCTGAGAAGGGAATACAGAAAAGAAAAACTGTCTGCGGGCACAAGATTCATGAGAATATTTCACAGATAAACCTCAAAGTGCTGAAGGCAGGCGCAAAAAAATTAAATGAAATCTTCGGCGTTGCAGAAGAAGGCAAGGAAAAGAAATCAGAAGAAAAAGAAGCAAGGCCTGCAAAAGTAGAGAAGAAAGAAGTTAAGGAAGAGAAAGCAGAGACGAAGGAGGAAAAAAAGGAAGTTAAAGAAGAAAAGAAAGACTCCAATGAGCAGAAAGCAGAAGGTAAAAAAGAATTAAAGCAAGCTGCCGAGAAAAATAAGGAATAAATTCTTAAACTATATCTTATTCGCACTTTATTGCTTAAAATCCACCGGTGGGTGGGGGGCTATCAACAAGTACTTGTACCACAGTCAAATGCATGCGAAACGAAGTGGAGCATGCTTGCGTTCGATATCCCTCCAGAAAAATTTATCTTAATTTGGTTTTTGACAATTAAACCCGCCTTCGGCAATATTTAGTGCTCGGCGCCCCTGTTCTTCCACATCGGGTCGCCTCGCCTAGACATTACAATAAAAATAATCAAAATAATAAATAAAAAATTAAAACTAAAATCAACATGGCCAAAAAGAAAAATGACGAGCAAAAGTTGCCTGAGCAGCCGGTTCTTAATATTGGGATGGTTGGACATGTTGATCATGGCAAGACTACTCTTCTTGAGAGATTAAGCGGCAAGTGGACAGATACTCATTCTGAGGAATTAAAAAGAGGCATAACAATAAGGTTGGGTTATGCCGATGTTGTGTTCAGGAAATGCCTGAAATGCGAAGGGGCAAAAGCATTCACAACAAAAGAAATATGCTCTGTATGCAGTTCTGAAACAGTCCCTTTGAGAAAGGTAAGCTTTGTAGACGCCCCTGGTCACGAATCCCTGATGGCAACTATGCTTGCAGGAGCAACAATTATGGACGGGGCTTTGCTGCTTGTCGCCGCAAATGAAAACTGCCCCCAGCCGCAAACTAGAGAGCATTTGATGGCTTTGGGGATAATCGGTGTGAAGAATGTTGTAGTAGTCCAAAACAAGATAGATTTGGCAAGCGAGGAGCAGGCCTTCGATAATTACGAGCAGATAATAAATTTTCTGAAGGGAACTAACTACGAGAATGCGCCTGTTATTCCGATTTCAGCACAGCATAGAGTAGGACTAGAGTTTCTTATGCAGGCTATTCATGAGCATATTCCGACTCCAAACAGAGACCCAAATAAAGAGCCATTAATGCTTGTTGCAAGAAGCTTTGACATCAACAAGCCTGGCATTACTCCTGACCAGCTTGTAGGAGGAGTTTTAGGAGGCAGCCTAAAGCAGGGAATACTAAAGGTCGGTGATATTATCGAAATAAGGCCCGGCAGAAATGTAGTAGAGAAAAACCAGCAGGTTTGGAAACCCATAACAACAAAGATAATTAGCTTGAACTCTGGCGGCTCTGCTCTTGAGCAGGTAGGGCCATCAGGCTCAATTGGAGTTTTGACTTCTCTTGATCCTTCTGTTGTCAAATCTGACCAGCTTACTGGTTCTTTAGTGGGATTGCCTGGCAAGCTTCCAAAAGTATGGAACGATTTAGTCTTGAATGTTCATTTACTGCAGAGAGTTGTAGGAACCCAGGAAGAGCTCCAGGTAGAGCCGATTAAGATGTCAGAGCCTTTAATGCTTAATGCCAATTCTGCAGCAACTGTCGGGATAGTTGTTGAATTAAGAAAAAACAAGATAAAATGCAAGCTAAAATTGCCTGTATGCGCAGATGTCGACTCCAGAGTTACTATTTCCAGAAGGATAGGTAATAGATTTAGGCTTATTGGTTATGGGGAAATTCTTGAAAAATAAGATATGTAGTAAACTAACACGATAATTAGGGTTTGACATTGTCCTTTGGCCGGCTAGCATCAAACAATTACTCTCCCTCGAATTGAACCATAGAGAATAGCTTATGCCCTTTTTTCACTATTTTTTCCCTTCCACGCAAATCCGGTAATTCTATAATCACTGCGCATTCTATTACATCCCCGCCAAGTTTTTTTATTAGGTTTATCGCAGCAGCCAAAGATCCACCTGTCGCAATCAAATCATCCACTAACAAAACTTTTGCTCCGTTTGGTATAGCATCAACATGCACTTCAACAGTCGCCCTTCCATACTCAAGCTCATAACTTTCTTTTTCTGTTTTATGAGGTAATTTGCCCTCTTTTCTTATTGGAATAAATCCCTTATGCAATCTGCTTGCAAGAGCTCCACCAAAAATAAAGCCTCTGCTTTCTATGCCTGCTACTAAATCAATGTCAATATTCTTATATCTCTCATAGAATTTATTGATCGCGTAATTGAAAGCATTTGCATTTTTAAGAAGGGTAGTAATATCTCTAAACATCACCCCATGCTTTGGCCAGTTGGGAATTGTCCTTATGACTGATTTGAGGTCCATAATCTCAGATTTTTTGAGTTGTATTTAATATTTTTGATTT
>CAZLGX010000103.1:0-4796 GCA_964559395.1 uncultured Methanosarcinales archaeon | reverse complement strand
ATGAAAATAACTCCTCCGTGATCCCTGCTTGTGGAGCACCAGCCTGCCAAAGTCATTTTTTTGTTTACGTCCTTGTCAGTCAATTCTCCGCAAGTATGCGTTCGTTTCATAAGATATTGAATTTGAGAATGTTATTTAAATTTATTGATGGAATTGTTTCAATGCCTTCCTTTCATAGAAATGTCGTACATAACCTCTTCCAGTTTCTTCAAATTCCACTTTATAGAATCAGATTTCTTTCTTAAGTCTCCATTTCTCAAATGCAGCTTCAAAAACTCGCCGTAAATGTCGTGGACAAGCTCCTTGATTTTTTCTGCATCGTCAAATTTCTTGTGTATTACATCATAAATTGCCTTCCTCACAAGCTCGCCAGTTAAATCACATAAGCCGCTTAAATACTCCTCAGCAGAAACTCCTAAACTTTTTTTTGTAGGAATTTTTTTGTTTTTCACAAATTCATAGAAAGCAATTGCCTCAACATATTCTTGAAATGCGACAGAATTGATGTTAGTGTCTGCTGAAATGTTTATTTTTTTGAGCTTATTTACTTTCTTTTTTATGTTTTCAATGGCAGGAGCAGCTGCTTTCAGGTCATTCCTCTGTGCGGCATAAATTATCTGCTTTGATATTGTTATTATCTCCCTTGACAGCTGTATTATCTCTTCCCTTTTCAGGTCAACCTTATGCATCTCTTCCCTGATTTTGTTGAACTCGGATTTGTTGAGCATATCTCAAAAATAATTGCTTTTGTATATAAAGGTTTTTGAAATGTAAAGTAAAAAATTCCAACAACAAGGGGCTCAAACACGGATTCATCGGAAATTGAAAATTTCCTAGTGTGCTCAAAAATCCTCTGCACTCAGTTTTCACCCTTGTTGGAATTTTTTGGCGGTCAAATCGAATGCAGAATATTTTTCAGTTACGAAGTGTCAAAAATCAAAGATTTTTGAGCATGCTCGGAAATCGCTTTGCGATTTACCGACATTCTGAAAAATATTCTGTGAGTAGGGTTTTCAGTGACATGCGAGTGAGCCTCGTTGCGAACTCGCTCACATTCGACAGAAAACCCGTGTTTGACCGCCGTTATTGAATTATCATTAAAATAAAATAATTAAGTTGACAAGATTTGATTTTTCGAAACATTTAAATACATATATTTGACTAAAATCCTTATGGCTGCTGAGACTACAACACCTTTTAGGGACGTAATCACTTTCTTCGATCAAATAGGGCTTTATGATGTGGTATTGCCGTTTCTGCTGGTTTTCACTATAGTATTTGCCATACTTGAAAAGACAAAAGTATTGGGTACAGAGAAGCAAGAAGGGCATGAGTACACCAAAAAAAACCTTAATGCAATGGCAGCTTTTGTTATATCTTTTCTGGTTATTGCGGCAAAAGAGCTTGTGGCGGTCATTAACGAAACAGTCTCAAGGGCAGTAATTGTATTGTTTTTCAGCGTATTGTTTTTAATGCTAGTCGGTTCATTCCACAAAGAAGGCGAACCAATTTATCTGAAAGGTCCATGGAAGATTGCCTTTGAAATAATAGTCTTTGTTGCAATTGTCGGCATTTTCCTGAATTCGATAAAATCACCTGATGGAAGAACATGGCTGCAGCGCCTTACAGATTATGCCGGCTCTGGCTCCGACATACTCATAGGATCAATTTTATTACTGGGCATAGTAGTTTTATTTATATTTTATGCTATTAAAGAGCCGCCAAAGCCCAGCACATCTCAAAGCCATTAATTTCATAAGATTTATATACTAATGTTATAATGAATTAAATTAAAGAGGTGCACAAAATGCCATCTGCTTATTATCGGCTTGATAATTTTGCCTATCTTTTGGACCGGTGGAGAGTAGACATATTGCTTATTTTCTTGCTTATATTTGTGATTGTTTATGCAATACTGCAGAAGACAAGGATTTTAGGGGAGGGAAAGAAAAATCTGAATGTAGTTGTTGCTTTAGTTGTTGGCTTGCTTGTCATTGTTCCATCTGTGACAGGGAGATTTCCTCCGAATGCAGATCCTGTTAAGATTATAGGTGATGCACTGCCTTCCGTGTCTATTGTGCTTGTGGCAATAATATTCCTGCTTATATTGATAGGCGTATTCGGCCAAGAGCAAGTGTTTCTTGGGTTGTCAATGCCTGGATGGGTTGCGTTTTTCTCATTTATTACTATAGTGATAATATTTGGCGGCGCAGCTGGCTGGTGGACAGGCTACTTTGGGCAGTATTTGGAGGATATTTTTGGAACAGAAAGCATAGCTGTTGTTATAATGCTTCTGGCTTTCGGCTTGATTATAGCATGGGTCACAAGCGAGCCAAAACAGGGTCAAGGTACATTAAATCTGGATTTCAGCAAGCTTTTTGGCAAAGGCGGTGGCGGCGGAGGCCACTAAGGGCTTATGGCTACATTCCTTGATGTAACAGGCTTAGAATACTTTACTAATGTCTTTGTTTTCCTATTTGTAGTGATAGTAGTTTATGCAACCCTTCTTTGGTCAAAGATTTTAGGCAGCAATAATTTTATCAACATTTTAGTTGGGCTGTTAATAGGGATTTTTGTGTTGTTTTCACCGCTTTCAATAAGCCTTATTGCAACCACAGCGCCTTTTCTTGCAGTGGTTTTTATATTCCTACTTCTGGTTAATATAGCCGCAAAAATGCTCGGCGCAGGTCTGGAAACCATGCCAGCATTTAGAGGCGGCCTCATACTTATAATAGCCATCATCTTGCTCATAGGTGTTGGCGTGAAGATAAAAAGCCAATACGAAGCAGAAGCAGAGCAAAGTGGCCAAGATTTGTCAAATTCCTTCAATTTGCTTTTTCATCCAAAGTTTCTTGGAGTAGTTCTTTTATTGGCAATCGCAGTCTTTACAGTTGCTTTTTTGTCTGCAAGAGGATAGTTTAGAAAGAATCATTTCTTTAGCGGCTCTTTCCCCTTTGCCATTCTGTCTAGCTTATTAACGCTCTCTGTTAGCGTAGGAAGAACTTTCTGGAAAACCTTTTCCATGGCTTTTATTTCAGTCCCTACATCAGTTATATTCTGGTCATAAGTTGAGATTTTGCTCAAAATACTTTTAGTTAATAAATCTATTGCTATTCTTATGTCTATTATCTGCTGCTCAATTTTAGCCAATCTATCCTCGCTTTTGTCTTTCCATTCTATGACTTTTTTTATGTCGCTTGCAAATTCATTCCATTTCTCGTCAATTATGGACTCTGCTATTTCCTGTATTCTCTCTTCATCTATAGTGGAAGATGGCTGAACTTCCCTTGGTGACTGAAAAGTCTGCGGCTGATATTGTGGCTGTGGGTATGATTGCTCAAAGCTCTGCCCGTATTCCGGCATCCCAATCTCTGGTTGCATTTCCTGGTTGCTGGTCAGGTTCGCCTTATTTATCGCGTCGTAAATTTGGTTTGTGTTATAGCCCTGGCTCTGCAGAGCCTGTACGATTTGATTATTTGTGTAGCCTTGCTGCTTCATCATGAGAACCTGCTCTATAGGGCTTGCAGATGGCTGTTCCATCTCCGGTATTTGCAAATCTGGAGGCGTATTCATAGGTTCTTCTTTTTTTTTCTTGCCAAACTTAAAGAAAGCCATCATGCACCTCTCTTTTTATACTATACTTTAGACGATGATATTTAAAACTATCGAAATATAAGTATTTCGGAGTTTTAAATCCGAAAATCTTTGATTTTCGATATTTAAAACTTTCCATGTTCGCATTATTGTGCTTTATCGCTTGTTTCTTTTTCCCTTTTTTCAATAACCTCATTTATTATTCCTTCAATTTCATTCTGGCTTACAAACTTTATTGGATTCCATAAGTTGATGTATTTCTCAAGCACTTTTACTTCATCTTTTCTTGCTACACTCTGTAATTCCTTTATCACAAGCGACAATTTATCCTTTAATTCCTGGATTTCTTTTCTTACCTCGGTTATTTCAGAGTTTATGGTTTTCAGCTCAGCAGAATAATGCTTGTTTCTTGCTATTATGTTGTCCTCTGTGACCTGAAGAAACCTCCTTAAATTTGTGAAGCCTTCCTCCATCAACCTTAGTCGCCTGCTTAAGGAATTTATATCATTAGTTACTCCGCTTAAGTCAGGAGTTTGTTGTTCAGGCTTTCCAAAGCTAAGAATTCCTTTCTTTGGCGGTGGCGGCAGTTCTTCTTGTTCTGGCATTTTAACCTCTTTTTGTTGGTTTTATGTTCCTTAGTATATAAATTTTCTATTTTTTGTATCTGGTAACTTTGATTGTTGTTCCTTTTTTAAGTCGTTCAGTTAAGATTTTTTCACATTCTTCTTCAAGCTTTTTAATGAAATCGCTTGGAATTTCTATTTGCAAATCTTCTTTTAATTCCAGCAAAAATTGATACAAATTCAGCGGTATTACATCACCAACTAAATTCATTTGGCGAATGGACTCGTCAAATAAGGTATCCCAATTAATGTTAGTGCTTTTTATAATATTTGCAGCATCTATCCTGTCACCTGCCCTGTCTGTGGCGCATTTTAGAATAATTATATCTTCTCGCGATACAATTTTTGCAGTTAAGCTGCCATAATCATACACTAAATTTGCCCTGTCTGCCATTTCATCAGTAAATCTTAAATTTATTATTTTCCTGTTGAACAAATCAAACCTGTCTTGGTCCCTTTGCAATAATATTGGAACATTTTTTTTGTTTACGTAAAGTATTTTAGAGTTTCTTTCATTATAGCCGAGATTTTTCATAATTTTCAGGAAGTACTGCCTGTCATTTTCATTTAATAATACTA
>CAZLGX010000102.1:0-4813 GCA_964559395.1 uncultured Methanosarcinales archaeon | reverse complement strand
TAGGATTTGGGCTATGTTATCTATAAGCTGATTGTAATTGCTTTCTTTTTTGACTCCAACGCTTGGTTTTTTTGATGGCATTTTTGACTAAACTTACTTTACAAATCTTAATGAAATTAAAAATCCTATTACAGATAACACAAACATAAATAAAAATAAAACTTTGAATCCAAAAATGCTGGCGATTAATCCGCCTATAGTCGCGGATATAGCTAGATTAATATCGCTCATTGATTCCCAAATTCCCCATTCAGATATTGCTTTGCCCTTATCTAAATTTCGAGAGTACATGCCATCATAAGCAGGAACCCTTATTGCCGTTGCAATTCCTAAAAATGCCTGAACAATAAATAAATGGATTGCATTTTGTACAAAAAAATAACCTAAAAAACCTAGAGACGCCATTCCATAACCAATTATGAGTAGTTTTTCTTGATGTTTTACATGATCTTCCCATTTACTAATAAAAAATTTTAATATTCCTGAAAATAGAGTAAAAATGGCCCAAGCGCCGCTAGCAGTTAATATATTTCCTCCAATCTCCTCAACAAAAATAGCATAAATGGGGCCCAGCATACCAGATGCGAATATAAAAAACCCAGACGCTTCTAATAATAATTTTAATGTTTTTTTCATTTTAGTTAACTTTCATAAATTGTTTTAGTGCGGCGGGACCGGGACTATTACTTTCTCTTTCGAAAAAGCTTTGAACCCGCATAGGTGTGGAGCACATAACTGGTCTTGAGCCAGTCACAATTACCTAGTTCTGCCATCCCGCCTTACACATCGAAAGATTTATATATTATCTTAAATAAAAAGTTTTTAGGTGTGGTGACCAACATAGGGTTCATTACTTGGTTCTGGAACCCGTTTTTTAATTGTCGTTGGGACATTATTGCCGGGCTAAGGAACCAGTTTTTCTTTATTTTTAATTTGATTGTTGACATTCTATTCCAACGCCTCCACAAAGCCTGTTGTCCAAGCGTCTTTTAATTTTGAGATTGGTAAATCAATAATCGTCTTATTATTCTTTGAAATTATTAATTTATCCCCTTTTGTTTTCCCTAATTCAATCAATGAAATTTTATAAAACTTAAACAGCGTCTTCAATTTTTCAGTATTCCTGTCTTCAACCTCAAACATAAAACCAGATGTCTCTGAAAATAATGTCTTATCTGCTCTCAAATTAGTGAAATCAAAACTAATTTCTGCTCCAATTTCTCCATCCGCATCTCCACCTAAAATCATTTCTGAAATTGTTGTTGCTAATCCTCCATCAGAAATGTCATGGCAAGACAATAATAAGCCTGCGCTTATTGCATCTATAATTACATAAATCATGTTTCTTTCTTTCTCAAAATCTACTATAGGAACAACTGCACCCAATTCATCATTAACATCATAGTAAACTGAGCCTCCAAGTTCATCCTTTCTGTCGCCGACCAAAAATAAAGTAGAATTTTCTTTTTTTATCTTCATTGTAATTGCTTTGCTATAATCTTTCAAGATGCCAATACAAGCAACTATTGGAGAAGGATCTACTGCCCTGCCAGAAGCCGATTCGTTGTAAAAGCTTACATTCCCTGAAATCACCGGCACAGCGCGCTTTGTTCCTTTATAAAACAAATTCCTTGCGGCATCTCCTATGCCCCTTACCCCTTCATAAAAGTCGTAAAACGCTTCGGGCTTTTCAGGATTGCCATAATTCAGGCAGTCGGTCAAAGCGCTTGGAACTGCTCCAACTGCTGCAACATTTCTCATGCTTTCTCCAACAGCGTTAACAGCGCCCCAATAAGGATCAATTTTGCAGTATCTTGGATTGCAATCTGCTTTCAATGCAACCGCAAAAGAAGAATTATCGAGGCATTTCATTACTCCTGCATCTGCATAACCTGTTTCAATTACAGCATTTCCCATGACAGATGTATCATAATGCTTGTACGCTTTTGCCTTGCTCGCAACATTAGGGTGCTTCAGAACAGAAAGCAAAGTTTGGTTGTAATCTTTTGGCTCTTTGAAATTTGGCTCTTTGAAATTTCTTTTCGGCGCTTTTTTTTCTCTTTCATAAATAATGCCACGAGTTACAGCTTTTATTGGAGCATGGCATACAATCGTTCCATTATGCCTTAAGATATAGTCGGTATTATTTGTGACTTTTCCAATCACAAATGCGCCTGCTCCTAAGCTTATCTGCGGCAGCTCAAAATCTTCATTGTAGATTTTCAATAAAGTATTTGTAAATTCAGGCGGACAAATCCAAGTGAACCTTTCCTGTGTCTCTGAGCAGGCAACCATATAAGGGGGTAAATTTTGCACTGAAACATTCACTTTGTCTAAATCAATATCAGCTCCAAAGTCTGCATCAGAGCAAAGCTCTGCAGTGCTGCACATAATGCCTCCAGCACCCATGTCCTTGAAGCCGAGCTGAATATCTCTTTTTCTTGCTTCTTCAAAAACAGCATAAGTTGCCCTTATTATCACATTTTTTAAAAATGGGTCTGGAACTTGAACTGCACCTCTGTTACTTTCCCTGTCTTTCTCATCCAAAATCAAGGAAGCAAATGCTGCTCCTCCAAATCCTGAATTGTCAGTTGCTTTGCCAACAATTATAAGGTCATATCCTTCAGCATTTTTCGGAGCATAACTATGAATTATATCTTTCTCTTTTACAACTCCTAAACAAACAACATTAACTAAACAATTTTCATCATAAGAATCATTAAAATAAACATCACCGCAGATGTTTGGAATGCCAACTGCATCTCCGTAGCCAGCAATTCCGTTTATAACTTCATTGGCTATATACTTCACTCTATTTTTGTTTTCTCCGTTTGGGTTGCCAAACCTTAACGGATCAGCTGTTGCGAAAACTTTAGCTCCCATGCAAAGCACATCTCTTATTATGCCTCCAACCCCTGTTGCAGCGCCTTCATACGGAACAACTTGGCTTGGATGATTATGGCTTTCGTGGCTTACTACAATACCATACCTCTCACCATTAAAATAACCTAATTCTACAATGCCAGAATCTTCTACTGGGCCCAGAATTACATTTGGCGCTTGGGTCGGCAATAATGTTTTCAAAACACTCCTGCTGCTTTTATATGAACTATGCTCGCTCCATTGAATGTTGAAAATATATAATTCAGTTATTGTTGGGTTCCTACCTATAAGCTCAACAATTTTTCTTGCTTCAAAAATGCTCAAAGAAATTGCATTCTTTTTCAAAAAATTTTTTAGAATTTCATCTGAAAAATTTATTATATCAATCAGCTCAGCGTCTACAGCACCCATTTTCCCACAGGGTTTCGTATTGGTGGGTGATATAAATAGGTTTTGGTAAAGAGTTTTGGTTATTATCTAGTAGTGAAATCAGAAAGATTTAAAAACCTAAAAGATTATCTTTGTCCTATGCAACTTGCAGTACAGACTGAAAGATTTTTAGACGATTTAGTTACAGATACTGTGACGTTTAGGGCTCTTCGTGAAGCTCAACAGGATGAAAAGGCCACAGTATTTTTGCAGCTGTCAACTCCAATGCAATATGAATATATATTGGAAACACTCGCTAAAAGAATTCCACTTGGATTACTGGAAAACGGCCGGTTATATGTAGTTACGCCCAGCTGCGGATTTGAGTATAATCTAAGTGATGGCAAGATTCAAGAGCCCATGCTAGCAGAAAATCTCTGTCTGAGCAGACCCATTAGAAATATTGGAATTGATGCTTCAGGTAACCCAGATTTGTGGAGTCTAACGGAAACCGTTCGTCGCATGAAGCTGACAAGTTTCCGAGCCATTGAAAAGGGTGCCAAGCAACACAGAATATTGTTTTTTAATTTTGCTTCCAAAGATGGTTTTGAAAAAAATATAAGTGGTGATTTTATAAAGGCAGATGTCTTGGGATTAGAGATTCCATCATATGGTACATTGAATTGTTACACTTATATCTCACAGCAGATTTCTCCAACTAGGTAAATCGACCCAGCCACAACCACCAAATCATTCTTTCTGCAGATTTTTTTGCTATATTTTAGTGCTTTTTTTGGGTTGCGGATAATTTTTCCGATTTTTCTCTTTTTTTTAGGTTTATTGAATAATTCAGCTAAATATTGTGGCTCCGCAGCTTTTGGATTTTTTGACTTTGTAAAGATTACCCGAGCGACCCATGGCTCTATAATCCTCAACATGTTGGCAATATTCTTGTCTTTTTGTATTCCTACAACAAAAATAATATTCCCGATATTTTTTTCCTTTTTTAATGTTAACAATTCATTTTTCAATGTCTTGAATCCATCAACGTTATGCGCGCAGTCAATGATGATATTCTTGGAAATAAACTGCAATCGTCCCGGCCATTTTGTTTTTTTGATTCCATCAAGAATCCGATTTTGAGTTATTTTTATTGAATGGTATTTTTTTAATAATTGAATAGTTGTTAATGCAATATCTTTATTCTGTTGCTGGAACGCTCCATTTAAATATCTAAATTTGACTCTTGGATATTTTTTGGCTTTGAATAATGGCGCATTTCTATCCAATGCAATTTTTTTAATAACCTCAAGGGCCTTTCCTTTCGCACTCGTGGCAATAGGCGCATGCTCTTTAATTATTCCAGCTTTCTCAAATGCGATTTTTTCAATTTTATTACCAAGCAAATCCGTGTGCTCCATACCAATATTAGTTATCACAGAAATAAGTGGAGTAACTACATTTGTTGCATCTAATCTTCCTCCTAAACCAACTTCCAAGACAGCAAAATCAACCTTTTTATCATAAAAATACAAAAGAGCCATTGCAGTTGTTATCTCAA
>CAZLGX010000101.1:0-4821 GCA_964559395.1 uncultured Methanosarcinales archaeon | reverse complement strand
GTATTCTGGTTACTAGCGACAGTCTGGCGCTGCATATTGGGACTGCTTTGAAGAAGAAGGTTGTGGTATTTTTTGGGCCAACATCAAGTTCTGAAATCGAATTATACTCCAGAGGAATAAAAATAATACCAAAAACTGGATGTCTGTGTTGCTACAAGTCAAAATGTGATATTACTCCAAACTATGATGTTGATGAGATTGTGAAAGCTGTTCAGAAGTTGGCTTAACTTCTAAATTTTTTATATACAAATTTATAGCCTAAAAATCCAAGCAACCCTATAATGAATACTCCTATTGCTAACTCTCTTACAGCTTTTGGGCTTGAAAATAATCTAGTAACTGCGCCGCCGGTAATTTCACTCAAGCCGCTTTCTTGTGCCATGGTATTGTTAATCTGTTGTGGAGTTTCCGGTACGGATTCCTGCTGTGCTTCTTGAGTCACTAAACCAGTTACAGGAGTTGGAGTTTTAACTTCACATGCTTGGCTTGTAACAGGCGGCTTTGATTCTTCCGGACATTGTGTTTCCTGGACATGCTGGGGAACTTTAACAAAATTGCAGTTTCTTGTCTGCAAACCATTTGTACATGCGGACCATTCTCCACACTGCCAGTCCATGTTGCAGACAAAGCCAAGGCTTCCGCCACCTCCACCACCGCCTCCTCCGCCTCCTCCGCCGCCGCCGCCAGAAGAGCCTCCATCACTCGAAGGAGGACTAGGAGGCGGCAATTGTTCAACGACACCAGAATGTTTCAATCCAGTAATTTTGTACATTGAATCGTTACTTACTAATTCACAACTGTAACCATCTTGAGTGCTGCCATCACATGTCAATAGCCTTTCATTTGCTTCATTGCAGCTTGAACTGATTTCGCTGATAGAAGCTATTGGAGAATCATCAATGCAAACTGTATTAATACCAACATCTATATTATCAATATACACTGTTTTTGTCAATCCATTTGGAAGGCTTATTCCTTGAACTATTAAGGAGCCTTTTGCGTTATTAATGTTTTGTTTCTCAATCTTAATGTTCGAAATGTTCAAGGCACTTTGGCTAAAATTGAATTGGAACCCAATTAATACGTTGCTTCCATTAGTTATATTAACATCCACAATTCCTTCAAATTTTTTATTGAAGTCATTTGAATTGTTTATTGTCAAATTGATGTTAGGGATATTGGAAGTATTGGTTATTATATAATCTCCGAGGACAAAACCTTCATCAATAAATACATTGCAGTTGTCATCAAATCCATTCACTATTTCATCTGAAGCAGGATTTATTGAGCTATTGGAATCATCGCAATCGGTGCCTCCTTTTGAAGAATTTATATAACCATCTTCGTCAGAGTCAGCGGTTGAGTCTAATGTGAATGCACTATCAAGATAAAAAGGAATAAAATCAACAGCCCCAAATGAATTGTTATCAAAATAATCAAATATTTTTTCGGATATTATTGTTCTATTTGAAGTCCCCCAGTAGTTATATTCAAATGAAACGTTTTGATTATGCTCTATGTTAATGTTAAATGAAGAATTATTGTATATTGTGTTATTCATAAAAAATATAGGGGGTATTGAATCATCTGCGAAAAGTATCCCATTAATTGCACCAGTTATTGTATTGTTTTTGTAGTAGCTTGCACCGCTATTATCGTGTTCTAGAATGCCGCTACCAAAATAATTACTGATTATAATCGTAAAGAAGGAATCTCCATCTATATCTAAAGCCCTCACTGGGTATTTTACAAAATTGGAAATTATTGTAGTATTGCTTGACGCTTCTAATTCTATTCCAGTGCCGCCATTAGACTGCATATTGCAATTTGAAATCACATTCAGATTTGAATTATCTATTCCGATTGCTGGACTACTTCTAGTTATGCTGCAGTTTACTATTAGATTATAATCATTAGATATGCCAGTGGATTGTATTCTAATTCCACGACCTCCAATATTTGGATGAACAGCGGCTACACTCAGATTTATAAGTTGGTTATGTTTAGAATTATTTACAAAAATTCCAGATACATAATCATTAATTACGCAATCTTTAATTGTGACATTCTCTTTTGAACTTAAAAGTATGCCTTTAGTATCATTCTGCGGATAACCATTCAAAGCACTTCCATTACAATTTAACACAATATTGCTATTTCCGATTACAATTCCATTTGGTAAATTATATATTCCTTTACAAAAGGTCGTATTCTTATTAATAAACGTCTTATCTGTGGGTGTGAAACATAAGCATTTGGGACCGTCTGCCCCATCGAAATAATTGTTTCCTTCGTTATTAACACAATAAATGTTATATGATGAATTAAAATCTTCAATTCCAGTTCCATATATGTCATTGTTCCAGATTGAATTGTTGAGCACTTCCAATGTCACTATACCATTCTCTATGTCAAAGGTATTCACTTCAATTGCTTCATGATTATTAAATCTGAAACTATTGTTAAATATGAAATTAGAAAAGGAAAGACCGCCAGTTGAGCCTATTAGCATTCCCAAATTGTTGAAGTTTATTTCGTTACTGTAAACATTGCTGTGATTAGAAGACTGTATGTAAAGCCCGACATTCTGATTGCCTTGTATTAGATTATATTTTACGGTAGTATTCAATGAGTACAATAAGAAAATACCTTCGCTGCTATGGCCTTCCAGAATATTATTTTCTATTATGTTATTGTCAGAAAAATCTAAAGTTACGCCTCTACCTCCATTGAATGTCTCAAAAGAGTGATTTCTTATAATATTGTTTGATATTGTGTTATTTTTTGATTTTGATAAATAAACTCCTACTCCACTATTATTATAAATCAAATTATTATAAATCAAATTATTTTCACTGAACCTTTCCATATAAATTCCAAATCTTGTTAGGTTATTCAAAGTATTATTGTAAATGCTATTTTTAGATGCAGAGTATAAGAAAATCCCAATTTGAGAATTTATTAACCTGCAATTTTTTATTGTGTTTTTGCTTGATTGCACCTTTATTCCAAAGAGTCCATTTTTGCTATCAAGGGTTGCATCATTGCAGTTTAACACTATATCGTCAGAGCTTAATGATATGCCATTTGGAACTTCAAATATGCCATTACATAAAGTTGTGTTCTTATTAATAATCATACCAGATTGAGGAATTACACAGCTTTTTACAGTAAAGGAAACGGAGCTTGAATTAGAATTGTTGGAAGCATCAGTGCAAGAGGCTATTAATTCATATCCTTGATTACTTGCAGTATCTTGTAAGTCTGTTACTAATTGTGAATGGTTTATCCCTCCAGTAATATTCATGATTTTCGGCGCAGTGCCTCCACAACTCCCCCCACCATCAAAGGTAGTACATAAAACTAATGAGTAAGTGCAAGCTGCATTTTCACTGGTGGTTAAATTAAACCATGTGAAATTATATGATAAAATCTGACCGTTTATTGGACTGACAATTGCTATGTTAGGCGGTGTTGTATCAATAGTAATATTTGTATCTGACTTATTTTTGCTTTCAACATTGCCAACATTATCTTTTGCTATCGACCTAAATCTGTAATAATGACCATCTACCCCATTGAAATTAGCTGATGTTTCTGTTATGTCATCTAACCACACTACCCAAGGACCATTATTATCGCTGACTTCAATATCAAAGCTTGATATACCAGAACCGTTAGAAATAAGTTCAGGAATCTTAAAATCGCGAATCTTTGAAGTTATATACACTAAAGGAACTCTTTGGTTCTGTGGATGCTCTATTTTTAATGTTGCTGGCTCAATTGTTGGTGTTTTGAGCGTAAAGAAACTACCATAGCTGTCATAAGCATATGCTATGTTAGTTTGCCCATCAGGTGTTCTAAAGTTTAATCTTTGCGGCTCTGTTGTAGTATCCATCATTAAAGCAACTTGACCTGCTACTGCTGATATATTCATTCTTAATGGTGTTGCTTGTAAATTCTCTACACTATCTTTTGTTTTAGATGTCTCATTAATATATGCATTGAAAGTCCTAACTATAAGTTGCACAGTATTAAATAAAGTTTCATTGGTTATATTAATCTCAACTCCATTTGGGTAAGTTGTTATAGGAATATAGTAACCTTTATCAGAGTTTAACGATCCATCTCCATCTAAATCTATCTGAATATCAAAATCGTTAACTAAAACATTACTATTTGGAGATTTATAGACTCTAAAATCTGAACCACCTAGCTTTAATGTTGCAAGAGGCGAACCTTGTGAATAAGTTTGCTCTATTGTCTTTCCACTCCCTAAATCTTTAAATCTCAGAATAGGAGAATCAGCTGTAATCTTATCAGCGCCTTGATACTGCAAAGCATACGCTCTCCTTTTACCTCTATCTTCTGAAATATCAGAAACAATAAAATAATAGTCCTTTTTTATTATTTCAACTTCTTTATTAATCAAAGATTTGTTTATTTGCCCAAGGTATATTGAATTGTTTGCACCATTTTCTGCAATGGGCAATTTTACTGTATTTAAATTTCCATCCGCAAACTCAAGATAGTATACATTGTTTTCTGTTGTAAAAACTTTTACAATATCTTTAGTATTTAATGTTATATTTTTTGAGCCATTAGTTATATTTATTATCGCCTCTATTACTTCAATAATATACGTTATTTCACCGCTATCTCTATCGTCGTCTGGAATTCTGTAAATAAAATCTATGTTTTTTCCGCTTCCATTTGTTATGTTTATTTCAGCTCCATAAATTGTTGTTATAGGTATAAATTCACCAGAAGATTCTAAGACGCCATCTGCATCTAAATCGACTTGTATGCTAAAGTCATTCT